>JBJSZP010000487.1:0-7995 GCA_046090365.1 Planctomycetia bacterium | reverse complement strand
AAGCTCGCCACGTCGCGGCCGCGGACGTTGGCCGACACGAACGTCCGCCGCCGCGAGTTCTCGTGCTCGATCGACGGCGGGGTCTCCTCCACGGAGATGTCGGCAAGCTCGCCAAGCGGCACGGGCCGCGCGCCGGCCGTGTCGACCGGAATCTGGGGCACGAGTTCCTCGTTCTCCCGCCAGGTCCTCGGGAACTTGACCATCAGCGGGAACCGCGGCCGGCCCTCGTAGACGACGCCGGTCTGGATCCCGCCCATGGCGGCCACCGTCCGCATCACGTCGATCCCGTCGATGCCGTGGCGGGCGAGCTGGTCCTGCCGGGCGTCGATCCGCAGCGTGGGCACGTTGGCCTGCATGTTGGCGCGGACGTCGGCGGCCCCCGGGATGTCGCGGAGCACGCCCTCGATCCTCTTGCCGACGTCGCCGAGCGTGTCGAGGTCGTCGCCGTAGACGAGCACGGCGACGTCGGCCTTCACGCCCGCCACCAACTCGTCGACCCGCATCTCGATCGGCTGGCTGAAGCCGAAGTTGGCCCCCGGCACCGCCTCCGCGAGCGCCTTCGACATCCGCTCCACGAGGTCGTCGCGGGTCACGCCGGCGGGCCATTCGGCGCGGGAGTTCAGCATCACCCAGACGTCGGTCTGCTGCACGCCCATGATGTCGTTGGCGATCTCGGGCCGCCCCGTCTTGCAGAACACGGTCTTCACTTCCGGGAACCCGCCGAGCACCTTCTCGATCTTCGTGGTCAGTGGGATCGAGTCCTCGAGCGTGGCGCTCGGCAGCCGCACCACCTCGATGAGGATGTCGCCCTCGTCGAGCCGGGGCATGAACTCGGCGCCGAGCCGCAGGGCCACCGGCACGCTCGCCGCCACGAGCCCGGCCGCGATGAACGAGATCACCACCGGATGGTTGACGGCGAAACCGGCCAGCGGGCGATAGACGCGGTGGAAGATCCGCATGATCAGCGGCTCGTGCTCCTCCTCGCGGGCCAGCACCGTGGCGGCGAGCACGGGCATGAGCGTGAGCGAAATCACGAGCGACCCCAGCAGCGCGAAGAGCACGGTGAGCGCCATCGGGCGGAAGAGTTTTCCCTCCGTGCCCTCGAGGAAGAGGATGGGCAGGTAGACGATCGCGATGATCAGCTCGCCGAACATGGTCGGCCCGCGGACCTCGACCGCCGCGTCGCGAACGATGTCGATCTTCGACGTGGTCGGCGAGGCCAGCCCGAGTCGGCGAACGCAGTTCTCCACCATGATCACGGAACTGTCGACGACGAGCCCGAAGTCGATCGCCCCGAGGCTCATCAGGCTCGCCGGGATCCCCACGGCCCACATCAGGTTGGCGGCGAAGAGCATCGAGAGGGGGATTGCCAACGAGACGATCAGCCCCGCCCGCACGTTGCCCAGCAGCACGAGCAGCACCCCGATGACGAAGAGCCCGCCCTCGGCGAGGTTGTGGAGCACCGTGTCGAGCGTGCGGGCGATCAGCTCGGAACGGTCGTAGAGGATCTCTAGATCGACGCCGGGGGGCAGCGTGCGCCGCACCTCCTCGAGCTTCTCCTTGGCGGCGGTCACCACCCGGCGGCTGTTCTCCCCGCGGATCATCATCACCATCCCGGTGACGACCTCGCCGCGGCCGTCGCGGGTGGCCGCCCCCTGCCGCACGAGCGGCGCGATCGCCACCGCGCCGATGTTGCGGATCAGCACAGGCACGCCGCCGGCGGGGCTGCGCACGATCACCTTCTCGATATCGGCCACCGACTGGAGGAGCGATTCCCCGCGGATAAACCGCTGCTCGCCGTTCTTCACGATGTAGCCACCGCCCGTGCTCGCATTGTTGCGCTCGAGCGCCTGGAGCACCTCGCCGAGCGAGATGCCGTGCGACGACATCCGGTCGGGGTCGATCTGCACTTCGTAGCTTTTGGCGTAGCCGCCGTGGGAGTTGATGTCGGTGACGCCGGGCACCGTCCGCATCACCGGCGCGATGTCCCATTCGAGGACGCTCCGCAGGTCCATGAGGCTCTTGCCCTCGCCCTTGACCTCGAACTGGAGAATTTCGCCGAGCGCCGTGGAGAGTGTGCCCAGCTGCGGATCGGCGTCAGCCTGCGACATGGCCGCCTTCGCCGCCGGCAGCCGCTCGGCCACGAGCTGCCGGGCCCGGAGGATGTCGGTGCCCTCGCGAAACACGATCGTGACCAGCGAGATCCCCAGCCGGGAGATGCTCCGCACCTCCTCCACGTCGGGCAGGCCGCTGACCGCGAGCTCAACGGGATAGGTGATCAGGCGCTCCACCTCGAGCGGCGGCAGCGTGCCCGCCTCGGTCACCACCTGCACCTGGATGTTGACGAGGTCCGGCACGGCGTCGACCGGAATCTGCGTGGCGGCATACAGCCCACCGAGCGCCATGAGCACGAACATCGCGATGACGAGCGCCCGGTTGGCGAGCGACCACTCGATGACGCCTGTCAGCACCTGCGGACTCCTGTCTGGGGCGGGCGGCGGATCCCGCCGGGTCAGCCCTCGTCCTCGAGCAACAGTTCGCTCTTGAGCACGAAGGCACCCTTGGCCACCACCTGCTGGCCGGCCTCGAGGCCACTCTTCACTTCCACGAGCCCATCGCTGTCGGCACCGGCCTCGACGTTCACGCGACGGTAGCGGCCCTCCCCGTCGGGCACGAACACGAACGCCTGCCCCTCGTGCCGCATCACGGCGGCCGCCGGCACGGTGAGCACGTCGCGGAGCTGCCCCTGCGGCAGGTCCACCCACACGAACATCCCGGGCTTGTAGTGGGCGTCGTCGTTCTTCAGTTCAGCCACGAGCGGCACGCTCCGCGACTCGGCCTCCACCGTGGCGCCCACGTGCTTGATCCGGGCGGTCGTGTCGTGCTCGGCGGAGCCGGGGATGTTGACCTTCACCTGCTGCCCCTCCTCCACCTCCACCATCGTCCACTGCCGTTCGTGGATCTGGGCCCGCACCCAGAGCGTGCCCGTGTCGGCCACCACGAACAGCCGGTCGCCGGCCTGCACCCGCTCGCCGCGGGCCACGAAGATGTCCTCCACGAGGCCGTCGAAGGGGGTGCGGAGGACGAGCGCGCTCAACGCCCCGGTCGCGGCCTCCTCGCCATCGGCGTCCACGACGCCCTCCGCCGAGCGCGTGCCGCTGACCCCGGCGTCGAGCTTGCTGCCCACGAGCGTGCGCAGGTGCTCCTTCGAGATCTGCACGAGCCGCTCCGCCTGCTCGAGCGCCGCGGTGGCCCGGTCGCGGTCCTGCCGCGTGAGGAACCGAGCCTCCTCGCAGGCCGCCATGAAGCTCGCCTTGGCCACCTCCAGGTTGCTCGTGCGCTCCTCGATGATCCGCCCCGAGAGCACGCCCCCTTCGCCGAGCTGCTTCGTGCTGGCGTTCACCTTTTCCACGAACACCAGCCGCGAGTAGGCACCGAGGATCTTCTCGCGGTAGGCGCCGAGCACCCGCCCCTTGAACTGCTGCTCGACCGTCTCCAGCGGCGGCCTGGCGGCGAGCACCTCGAGGAGCGCCGCGACGTTGTCGGCGATCGTCACGGCCCAGTCGGCGGCCTTCTTCTCGATCTCGCGATCGGCCTCACGCTTCCGCACCTCGTCGCGGGCGATCCCCACGTCGGGGCTCGAGACCTCGGCCAGCGAGTCGCCCTTGCGAACCTTCTCCCGCACCTGCACGAACACGCGCGACACGATGCCGTCGACGGGGGAGGCGTAGTCGAGGCGGTAGCGGGCGTCGTAGTCGAGGCGGCCGGGCACGGTGAGATGCTCGCGAATCTTCTTCATCTCGACCGGGACGAGGCCGATCTCCCCCGCCCCCGCGGTGCCCGGGGGCAGCGTCACCACGGCGTCCGACCCCGCCCCAGCAGCGGCAGCCGGCCGCGGCTCATGGGGAGGCGGCTCGACGCCGGTGAAGTGATGCGTGGTCAGCCACCACCAGGCGAGGCCGCCCGCGGCGAGGAGGGCCGCGCCGGTGAGGCTGCGGCGCAGCCGAGCCCAGCGTGGCAGGGCGACGGGCGGCGTGGCGTGGATCGGAGCGGAGGAGGTCGACATGCGGACACCTCGGGAAAGTGTACCTCGCCACGCAACCGGCGGGCGAGATCGACGGAGGTGTTGGACGAGGAATCCTCGCGGTACATTGAGGCGGTCGGTTGAGAAGCGTTCTCAGTTGTCTCGGCTCAGGTCAGCCATGCCCACCCCGTCCACCCCGTCCAGCCCGCGTTCCGTGCGGATCTTCGACACGACACTCCGCGACGGCGAGCAGTCGCCCGGCGCGAGCATGAACCTCACGGAGAAGATGGAGATCGCCCAGGCGCTCGTGGGCCTCGGCGTCGACATCATCGAGGCCGGCTTTCCGATCGCCTCGCCGGGCGACTTCCAGAGCGTGCGCGACATCGTCGGCGTCGTGGACGGGGCCACGGTCTGCGGCCTGGCCCGCTGCAACGACGCCGACATCGACCTGGCCTGGGAGGCGCTCCAGTCGGCCCGCCAGCCCCGGATCCACGTGTTCCTCGCCACGAGCTCCATCCACCGCGAGTTCAAGCTACGGATGAACGAGGACGAGGTCGTGGCCCGGGCCGTGGCCGGCGTGAAGCGGGCCCGCGCCGTCTGCCCCGACATCGAGTTCTCCCCGGAGGACGCCGCCCGCACCGAGATCGACTTCCTCTGCCGCGTGGTCGAGGCGGTGATCGCGGCGGGGGCCACCACCGTCAACATCCCCGACACGGTGGGCTACGCCACGCCCACGCAGATGCACCACGTGATCAAGAGCCTGCGCGACCGCGTGCCCAACATCGACAGGGCCGTGATCAGCGTCCATTGCCACGACGACCTCGGCCTGGCCGTGGCCAACAGCCTCGCGGCCGTCGAGGCCGGCGCCGGCCAGGTGGAGTGCACGATCAACGGGATCGGCGAGCGGGCCGGCAACTGCTCGCTCGAGGAGGTGGTGATGGCCCTGCGGACGCGGCACGACTATTTCAACGTCGACACGAAGGTCGTGACGCAGAAGCTCGTGCCCACGAGCCGGCTGGTGGCCAACATCACCGGCATCCAGGTGCCGCGCAACAAGGCGATCGTGGGCAGGAACGCCTTCGCCCACGAGGCGGGCATCCACCAGGACGGCATGCTCAAGGAGCGGCGCACCTACGAGATCATGCGGCCGGAGGACGTGGGCCTCGAGCGGACCGACCTCGTGCTCGGCAAGCACAGCGGCCGGGCCGCCCTCGCCGACCGGGCCAAGGCCCTCGGCTACCAGCTCACGCCGGAGCAGCTCCAGACCGTGTTCGAGCAGTTCAAGGTGCTCGCCGACCGCAAGAAGGAGATCTACGACGGCGACATCGCCGCCCTCTGCGAGCAGCAGTTCTCCGCGCTGCCCGAGCAGTTCGTGTACGACGGCTACGCGCTCTCCTGCACGAGCGGCTCGACGCCCACGGTCACGCTACGGGTGCTGCACAACGGCGAAACCCGGCACGAGACGATCACGGCGGGCGACGGCCCGATCGACGGCATCTTCCTGGCGATCGAGAAGCTCACCGGAATCACGACCGTGTGCCGCGACTTCCGGGTGCAGGCGGTGACGGTGGGCAAGGACGCACAGGCCGAGGTGACGGTGGAGCTCGAGTATCAGGGGCAGCAGCAGCGCGGCCGCGGCGTGTCGACCGACTCGCTCGAAGCCTCGGCGAAGGCGTTCCTCGCGGCCGTCAACCGCTTCGCCCTCGGCCTCACCCCGCGGCTCCACCCGCAGCGGCTCTAGCACGCGGGCCGACGCGACCCTAGCCCAACCGGAAAATCCCCTCCACGCGCGCCCGTTCCCGGTCGATCTGCTCATCCGTGGCGCCCAAATGCCCGAGGATGCTCGTGGTCATCGCCAGGGCCACCTCCCCTTCGCCCGAGAACACGTCGGTGGCGCCCGCGTCGCGCAGCCCCGGCACTTCGTGCACGTGCTGGGTGCGGGCCACGACGCGGATCTCGGGATTGAGTTCCCGAGCCCGGCGCACGATCTCGGCGTCGGCCGCCCCGGCTGCGGCCGTGAGCACGAGGTGGCGGGCCAGGCCGATCTCCGCCTCGGCGAGGATCTCGGGGCGGCTGGCGTCGCCATAGACGGCCCGCACGTCGAACGCCCGCAGCCGCCGCACGGTGTCGAGGTTGAGCTCGATCACCACCGGCTCGATCCCGTTGTCGAGGAGCAGTTGCGTCACCGTCTGCCCGACGGGGCCGTAGCCCACGACGACGGCCCGATGCGGCGCGTCGACATCGGCGTGCGACTCGTCCGGCTCCACGGCAGGCTCCCCGGGAAAGCGGCGGGCGAGCCAGGCTTCCACGGGCTGCACGGCGCGGTACAGGATCGGGTTGAGCGTGATCGACGCGATCGCCGCGGCCACGAGCGCATCGACGGCCTGGTCGGGCATCGCGCCCAAGTCGCGGGCGACCGCGGCGAGCATGAACGAAAACTCGCCGATCTGGGCGAGGGCCACGGACACCGGCAGGGCGACCCGGAGCGGATAGCCGAGGCCCAGCGCAATCGCGAGCGCCGCGAGGGGCTTGGCGACGACGACCACCGCCAGCGTCGCCGCCACGAGCCCAGGAGCCTCGATGAGCGTATGCGGGTCGAAGATCATGCCGACCGACACGAAGAACAAGACGGCGAAGGCGTCGCGCATCGGCAGCGCCTCCGACGCGGCCCGGAGGCTGAACTCGCTCCGGCCGACGACCATGCCGGCGAGAAAGGCCCCCAGGGCCATCGACACTCCGAAGATCGTGGCCGAGCCGACCGCGATCCCGAGCGCGATCACGAGCACCGAGAGCGTGAACAGTTCCCGCGACCGCGTAGCCGCCACCCGCTCAAGGAACCGGGGAATGACCCGGCCGCCGACGACGACCAGGAGCGCGACGAGCAGCACGATCTTGAGGGCCGCGCCCCCGAGCGCCGTCGCCACGCCCGCCGCCCCGGCCCCGGCCTTCGGCCCGAGGAGCATCGGCAGGAGCACGAGCGCCACGACCGTGAGCAGGTCTTCGACGACGAGCCAGCCCACCGCGACGTGCCCGGTGCGCGTGTGGAGGGCGTGGTTGTCGCCGAGCACGCGCACGAGCACCACCGTGCTCGCCACCGACATCGCGCCGCCAAACACGAGGGCCGTGGGCCATTCCCAGCCGGCCAGCCGGCCCACGCCGGCCCCGAGGAGCGTGGCCACGGCGCTCTGCACGAGCGCGCCGGGCACGGCGATCCCCTTCACGGCGACGAGCTCGCGCAGGTGGAACTGCAGCCCGACGCCAAACATCAGCAGGATCACGCCCACCTCGGCCAGCTGTTCGGCGATCCCGTGGTCGGCCTCGAAGCCGGGCGTGAACGGACCGACGGCGATCCCGGCGAGCAGGTAGCCGACGATCGGCGACAGCCGCAGGGCCTGCGTCGCGAAGCCGAGCAGCAGGGCCACCGTGAGGGCCGTGGTGAGCGTGAGGATCAGCGTGATATCGTGCATGGGTGGGGACTACTGTAAGCAAAGCCCGAGCCGGCCGGCTTGGCTCCAGCTCGGCCGGGGGCCGAGCCATCGCGGTCGAGGCAAACCTCGGCTTTGACTCCAACCGCCCCAGCCCGCAGGTGCCACGACTAGCGCTGCGGGCGAAAGGTCAAATCGCTTCTTTGCCGCGTTCGCCGGTGCGGATGCGGACGCATTCGTCCATGGGGAGCACGAAGATCTTGCCGTCGCCGATCTGCCCGTCCTCGCCCGACCGGCCGCCCTTCACGATGGCGGCGATGGTGGGCTCGACGAAGTCGTCGTTGACGGCGATCTGGAGCTGCACCTTCCGCAGCAGGTTCACGGCGATCTCGTGGCCGCGGAAGGCCTCGGCATGCCCGCGCTGCCGGCCGAAGCCCTGCACGTCGAGCACGGTGAGCCGAAACACCTCCACATCGGAGAGCGCCTGCTTGACCGCCTCGAGCTTATTGGGCTGGATAATCGCGATGATGAGTTTCATGGGCGCAA
>JBJSZP010000486.1:0-3741 GCA_046090365.1 Planctomycetia bacterium | reverse complement strand
CGGGCCCGCACGGCCGAGCCATAGTAGAGGTCGGGCTTCTCGAACACGCGGCTGCGGGGCGACCACGGGTAGATGCCGTGGGAGAACTTGGCCTGGTATTCGTACGCCTTCACGCCCAGAAACAGCGTGCCGAGGAGGAGCGTGAGCACCATCCAGGCCTTGGCGAGGCCCGTCTTGTTGGCCCGGGCGGCCTAGAGGGCGAGCACGATCGTGACGCTCGAGCAGATGAGCACGAACGTGTTGAAGGCGCCGATCGGCTCGCTGAGGTGCACGTGGTGGGGCTTAGGCCAGACCGGCGCGCCGAAGCGGAGCACGACGTAGCTGCCGAGGAGGGCCGCGAAGAACATGATCTCCGTGGAGAGGAACAGCCACATGATCAGTTTGCCGCGGGAGAGCGGCAGGCCGGGCTGATACTGGAGCGTGACGTGGCCGTGATGGCCGTGGTCGTCGCCGTGGTGGCCGTGGTCGTGGGGGATCGAGATGGCGGAGGCGTTCATGGCGGGGTCCGGCGGGCGTGGGCGAAAAGGAGGACGAGGGTCAACGGGGCTGGCCGAACACCACCGCGGCGGTGAGCAGGGCCAGGAGGGAACCGAGGGACACGAGAAGGAGCGTGCGGGCCGAGGCGTCGTCGCGCCGGACGGCGAACCGGACCGCCGCACCACAATAGACGATCGCGGCGACGGCCGCAGCCAGGAACAGGCGGATGCTCCCGGACGGAACCGCGAGCACGAGGCTCACCGGCACCATCGCCAGGGCCGCGGCGAGCGACTGCCCCGCGGCTCGCAGGCCGCTCGGGTCGTCGACCGTGAGCATCCGCAGGCCGGCCGCGGCGTATTGCCGGCGGTAGAGCCAGGCGATCGCCATGAAGTGCGGGAACTGCCAGAGGTAGAGGACGGTGCCGAGGGCCGCCGCGGTGAGGGCGGAGGCGGCGTCGCCCGCAGCCAGCCGCGCCGGGCCGTCGGCGGCCAGCCAGCCGATCGCCACCGGCAGGGCGCCGGCGACGGCGCCGACGGCCGTGTTGAGCGGCGTGTGCCGCTTGAGCGGCGTGTAGACGACGACGTACAGGAGCCAGGTGGCGACGGCTGCGGCGGCCGCCGGCCATCCGGCCGACATCGTCGCGAGGACCGTGCCGGCGACGAGCGTGACCGCCGTGGCCACCGTGGCTGCGGGCACGGAGAGCGTGCCGGCCACGATCGGCCGCCGCGCGGTGCGCGGCATGAGGCGGTCGGTGTCGCGCTCCAGGATCTGGTTGGCGATGCTCGAGCTCGCCGCGACGAGCGCCGTGCCGACGAGCAGGCCGAGCAGGTGCACCGCGTCGCCGCGGCCGCCGCCGGTGAGCCAGTAGGCGCTGACCACCGTCGCCAGCACCATGAGGGCGATGCGCGGCCGCGCGAGCCGGGAGACGTCGGCGAGGATGGCCGCGAGGCGGTGCCGCAGCCGGACGATGTCGGCGGTGGCTTCGGGCACGAACTGACGAGCGATCCCCCGGCGTCCGCCGGGGGCTTCCTGGGAGGGGACGGCGACGGCGACCGGCGGCGTCATGCGATGGCCCTCGCGGCGGGCTTGGCGAACAGGCCGGCGGCGATCGCGAGGGCCACCGAGCCACCGAGGATCATCATCCCGAGCACGACGTGGCCCGTGACCACCGCGGCCCCGCGCGGGCTGCGGGCCGCGATCGGCTCGGCGGGCATCCAGTTCGCCGGGAGCAGGCCCGAAGGCACGCCCCACGACACGACCCAGGCGCCCGCGCCGAGGACGAGCTGGCAGACGACGAGCGCGGCGATCGCCGCCGCCCAGCGCCGTGCCGCTGGCGAAACCTCCGGGCCGCAGAGCGAGACGGCGAGCCACGAGAGCCCGGCCACCGCCGCGGCCCCGGCGAGATGCAGGGCGACGAGCCAACGAAACGTGCCGGGCGTGACCGCCGCCGCGTCGAGATGCCGCAGTTGGGCGCCGGCCACGAGCTGCACGTAGGCGGCGATCATGAGGGCGACGGCCACGCGGAGGGCGGAGCGGTCGACCGCCGGAGCGTGCGCGGAGAGCGTGCCGGCCCGCCGGGCCGTGAGCGATGCGATCGCCACCGCCACGGCGAAAAACAGCGGCCCGGTGCAGGCATGCACCTTGGCGACCGTCTTGTCATCAAGCAGCACGCGGGCCCCGCCGAGCGCGCCCTGCACGAGCACGAGCACGACCGCGGCCACCACGAGCGCCCGCACGGTCGCCTGAGGCTCCCTGAGCCACACGACCGCCGCGAGCGCGAGCGTGATCAGGCCCACGGTGGCCCCGAGCAGCCGGTGGCCATGCTCGAGGAACAGGTCCCACGGCCCGTAGAACCATTCGGCGAACGGGAACAGGAACATGTTGTGCCCGTACGTCGCCGGCCAGTCGGGCACCGCCATCGCCGCGTCGTAGGTGGTGACGAGGGCCCCGAAGCAGAGCAGCACCGCCGTCACCCCCACGAGCAGGCACGCGAGCGGAAACGTCCAGTTGAGGCCGGCGGTCGTCATGTCAGTGCGCGGCCGCCAGTGCGGCTGCGGCCGCATTGGGCGGATCGGTCTGCATGAGGTGGTCCTGCTCGACGCCCGGCACGGAGTATTCGTAGGGGCCGCGGTGCACGATCGGCTGGAAGTCGAAGTTGCCGTGGCCCGGGGGGCTCGGCGCCGTCCACTCCAGCGTGTTCGAGCGCCACGGGTTCCGCCCGGCCACCGGCCCGCGGAACATGCTCCAGAAGAAGTTGGCCGCGAAGATCGCCTGCGTGGCCACCATCCCGATCGCGCACCAGGTCATGAAGGCGTTCATCGGCTGGAGGTGGTGGAACGTCTCGTAGTGGTAGGCGTCGGCGAGCCGGCGGGGGAAGCCGACGGCCCCGAGGATGTGCATCGTGAAGAAGGTGCCGTTCATGAACAGGAACGTGAGGAAGAAGTGCACCTTCCCCCAGAACTCGTTCATGGTGCGGCCGAACATCTTCGGGAACCAGTAGTAGATCCCCGCAAACACGCCCATCGCCGTGCCCGCGAAGAGCACGTAGTGGAAGTGGGCCACGATGAAGTAGGTATCGTGGATGAAGATGTCGACGGGCGTGGCGGCCATGAAGATGCCCGACAGGCCGCCGATGATGAACATCGACACGAACGACAGTGCAAACAGCATCGCCGTCGTGAACTGGATCCGGCCGCCCCAGATGGTGCCGAGCCAGTTGAACGTCTTCACCGCGCTCGGCAGGGCGATCATCATCGTCGACACCATGAAGGTGATGCCGAGGGCCGGGTTCATGCCCGACATGAACATGTGGTGGCCCCACACGATGAAGCCCAGGCCCGCGATGCCGGCGATCGAGTAGACCATCGGCCGGTAGCCGAACAGCGGCTTGCGGGCGAACGTGGTGAGGATGTCGCTCACCATGCCCATCGCCGGGAGGATCATGATGTACACGGCCGGGTGGCTGTAGAACCAGAACAGGTGCTGCCAGAGCAGCGGCTGGCCGCCGCCGGTGGACTGCATCCAGTTGTTGACGATGTTGCCCTCGGGGGAGAAGAAGCCGGTGCCGAGCGTGCGGTCGGCGAGCTGCATGAAGCCGGCGGCGGTGAGCACGGGGAGGGCGAAGGCCTGGAGCACGGCGGTGATGAACATCGCCCAGATCGTCATCGGCAGGCGGAACATCGTCATGCCGGGGGCCCGCATGAGGATGATCGTCGTCATGTAGTTGACGCTGCCGAGCATGCTCGACACGCCCACGAACGTGAG
>JBJSZP010000485.1:0-2169 GCA_046090365.1 Planctomycetia bacterium | reverse complement strand
CCCGCCGAGGCCAAACACGAGCTGCATCGCGGCCGCGTAGGCGGCGTTGGTCTGCTCCACCCACAGCCGCCACGAGCCCAGGTGGTCGCTCGCCGACTTGAAGCGGTCGCTCTCCCGCGGCTCCTGGGCGAAGGCCTTCACCACGCGGATGCCCGAGAGCATGCCGTTCAGGGCCGACATCTGCTTGCTGGAGGCGTCCCAGAGGCGATAGTGCCGCGGGTAGACGTGCCGCCAAAACACCCACGAGCCGAAGATCACGAGCGGCACGGGAATGAGCGTGTAGAGGGCGAGCTTGGGGTTGATCCACACGAGCATCGCCCCCACGCCCACCAGCTGCACGATCTGGAGGAGGAAGCCGCCCGTGAGCTGCTGCATGAGGCCGTGGAGCACCTCGCTGTCGTGGGCCACGCGGCTGATCATCGAGCCCACCTGGTGGCGATCGTAGTAGGCGACGGACAGGTTTTGCAGTTTCGCCACCATCTCCGCCCGGAGCGTGCCGGTGAGGCCGGTGCCGATCGCCGTGGCGAGCCGCCCCTTGATCATCCCCACGGCCGAGAGCAGCACCCGCGAGAGCGCAAGCGCGAGCACCACTACGAGCAGGGCCGTCTTGAAGTCGGGCTCGGCGGCGGCATCGGCGGCGGTGGAGCCACGGGTGAGGATGCTGTCGACCATGTATTGCTGCAGCTTCGGCGGCACGAGTTCCGCCACCACGCCCACGAACGTGAGCAGGCAGAGGATCACCGCGCCGCGGGTGTAGGGCGCGAGCAGCTCGCCGACCCGCTTGAGGATCCGCCCCTTCTGCATGCAGCGAGGGCAGGCCTGGTCTTTCGTGGTCAGCCGCAGGCGGCACGACGGGCACCGCGGCGGGTCGAGATCGTCGGCCGCGGCGAGAAACTCGGCCTCGGAGCCGGGCTGCTCGAGGGCCCGGGCCACCTTGTGGAACCGCGTGGCCATCGCATTGGAATACCGCAGCAGGTCGACCCAATCGCCGTCGACCCGCACCTGCAGCGTGCCGCCCCCCACGCCCGCCGTGGTGCGCACCTCCTCGACCTCGTCGCGGCTCACGCGGCGGAGCGTCTGCCCCCCGGCCGTCACGCGGAGCTCGTCGGCCGTCGCCACGAGCCACTCCGGCGTCGGCCGGCCGTCGAGCGACACGTCGGTGTCGATTTCGAGGCAGGTGCGGGCGGGTGGCGAACCGCTGGGCGGGGGCGTATCCTGCTGGGGAATCGCGGGATTCGCGGTCGCGGTGGCGATCGGAGCGTCCTTCCGGGCAGTGTGTCGAGAACTCAGGAGACTGATCATGGCCTACGGCAAGTATGGCGTTTTTGTTCGATGCGTGCTCGGCCTGGGCCTCCTGGCAGCCGGCGTGGCAGCCGCGGACGAGCCCGGCTTCGAGCCCCTCTTCGACGGCAAGAGCCTCGCCGGCTGGAAGGCCAGCGAGAACGTCGACAGCTGGAAAGTCGCCGATGGCCAGATCGTGTGCCACGGCCCTCGCAGCCACCTCTTCTACGTGGGCCCCGACGCCGAGCATCCGGCCGAGTTCAAAGACTTCCACTTCAAGGCCGAGGTGATGACGAAGCCCGGCTCCAACTCCGGCATCTTCTTCCACACGAAGTTCCAGCAGGAGGGCTGGCCCACGGTGGGCTACGAGATGCAGGTGAACAACTCGCAGAAAGACCCCGTGCGCACCGGCAGCATCTACAGCGTGGTGAAAAACTTCGCGCCGCCCGCGAACGACAACGTGTGGTACACGCAGGAGCTGATCGTGAAGGGCAAGGCAATGGCGGTGATCGTCGACGGCCGCGTGCTCTTCGAGTTCGTGGAGCCCGAAGGCGTGACGGGCACGCGCAAACTCTCCACCGGCACCTTCGCCCTCCAGGCCCACGACCCCGACTCGGAAGTGCACTACCGCAACATCCGCGTGAAGCGCCTGTAGGACAGGCGTCTCGCCTGTCCTGCCTTTCACTTCGTCATGGTCAAGTCGCGCGCCGGCTTCGGGCTCCCCATATCCCATCGCCGGACGTTCGCTGCGGCCCTCCAGGCCTCCGCTCACTCGACTCCGGCTGCGCTGCGCCATCCATGGCTGCGCTTGCCTGCATACGCCTGCTCCGGGACACGGGGAGCCCGAAGCCTCCCGTTTTCCAGTTGAGGAGGCTCGGGGCTGCCCAT
>JBJSZP010000484.1:0-1989 GCA_046090365.1 Planctomycetia bacterium | reverse complement strand
GCAGTTCTTCGGCACCGGCCTCGTGAAGACGACCGAAGACATGGGTGTGCAGAGCGAATATCCGCAGCACATGGCCCTGCTCGACTGGCTGGCAGTCGAGTTTCGTGAGCGGGGCTGGAGCCAGAAGCAGATGCACCGTCTGCTCGTGACGAGCGCGACCTACCGGCAGGCGAGCAAGGTCACGGCCGACCACGTGGCCAAGGATCCGGAGAACCGGCTCCACGCGCGGGCGGCCCGGTTCCGCATGCCGTCGTTCGTGCTTCGCGACGTCGCCCTGACTGCCGCCGGCCTGATCGATCTGCGCATCGGCGGCCAGCCGGTCTATCCCTACCAGCCCGACCAGATCTGGGAGGCGCTGGCGATCACGCACGAACGGGATTTCACCTACCCCGCGTCGCACGGAGCCGACCTCTACCGCCGCAGCCTTTACTCGTTTTGGCGGCGCACCGTGAGCCCGGCGAACATGTTCGACACGGCCAACCGGCAGACCTGCACCGTCCGCGCGAGCCGCACGAGCACCCCGCTGCACGCGCTCACGACCTTGAACGATCCCACGTGGGTCGAGGCGGCCCGGGTGCTCGCCGAGAAGAGCATGAAGGCTGCCGGCGACCCCGCCGGCCGGCTCACGCACGCCTTCCGCCGCATCCTCGGCCGCCGGCCCACCGACTACGATCTCGAGGCGCTCACGCGGATGCACGCCCGGCAACTGGCGATCTATCAGGCCGATGCCGAGTCGGCGAAGCAACTCCTCAGCGTGGGCGAGAGCCCGCGCGACGAGGCGATCGACGCCGCCGAGCACGCGGCGCTCGCGAGCGTGTGCCTCGCGATCTTCAATCTCGACGAAGCCCTCACCCGAGAGTAGGACAGGCTTCAGCCTGTTGAAAATAAAGTCATGACAGACCTGCACCTCGAAAACATGCAGCGTGTCACCCGGCGCCGACTCTTCGGCTCGGCCGGCATGGGGATCGGGTCGGTGGCCCTCGCCGCGCTGCTCCAGCGCGAGGCCGCTGCCGCCGCGACGTCGACGCCGCCGGCCGCGAAGGGGATGCCGGGGCTGCCCGGACTGCCGCATCACGAGCCGAGGGCGAAGCGGGTCGTGATGCTCTGGCAGGGGGGCGGGCCGTCGCACGTCGACCTCTTCGACCCCAAGCCCGATCTCATGAGCCGCGGCGGTCAGGAGATTCCCGCCAGCGTCCGTGGCCAGACGCGGCTCTCCACGATGTCGAGCGGCTATGCAAAGTGGCCGGTCGTCGCGCCGATCAAGCCGTTCAGGAAGTATGGGCAGTGCGGCATGGAGATGAGCGAATTGCTGCCGCACCTCGGCGGGGTCGCCGACGACCTGTGCCTCGTGCGGAGTCTGCACACCGAGGCGGTGAACCACGCCCCCGGCGTGACCTTTTTCCTCACCGGCGCCCAGGTGCCGGGCCGGCCGAGCATGGGCGCCTGGATGAGCTACGGCCTCGGCTGTGACACGGAAGACCTGCCGGCGTTCGTGGTGATGACCTCGAGCGACAAGGCGAAGAGCTGCGGGCAATTGTTCTTCGACTACTACTGGGGCAGCGGCTTCCTGCCGACGCGGTTCCAAGGGGTGAAGTTCCGCAACACGGGCGAGCCGGTGCCGTACCTCGCGAATCCGGCCGGCGTCAGCCGCGAGGCCCGGCGGGCGCTCCTCGACGACATCGCCGCGATGAACGCCAAGCACCTGGCCGACTACGGCGATCCGGAGATCGACACGCGGATCGCGCAGTACGAGATGGCCTACCGGATGCAGGCGAGCGTGCCGGAGCTCGTCGATTTTTCCGACGAGCCGCAGCACGTGCTCGACCGCTACGGCCCCGACGTGAAAACGAAGGGCACGTTCGCCTACAACTGCCTGATCGCGCGGCGGCTCCTCGAACGCGGCACGCGGTTCGTGCAGCTCATGCACTCCGGCTGGGACCAGCATCAGAACCTGTTCTCGCAGCTCGAGCAGCAGTGCAAGGACACCGA
>JBJSZP010000483.1:0-6250 GCA_046090365.1 Planctomycetia bacterium | reverse complement strand
GCACGAGGATCTGGTCGGCCAGGATCTCAGCTTCGTCGAGCACGCCTCCCTCGTAGCCCGGCCCCTGGTAGGCCCGGAGTTTGGCCTGCAGGCCGAGGAGATGGGCCTGGAGCAGGAAGTCGCTGTCAGGATACTCGGTGCGCAAGAGACTGTAGAAGTAGTCGGCGTCCATCCACTGCCGGTCCACGAAGTGGGCGTTGGCCTGGGCCATGATGCTGTCGTCGGCGAGGGGGCCACGGGGATCGTTGATCCGCACGTGGTCGTAGGCCTTGAGGGCCCGGCCCTTGGTGTCGAAGATCGGCCGGCTGCGGTCGACGAGGTTCGGCACGAGCAGCGGGATATGTTTCTTCTGATCGAGCGCGATCCAGTATTGCGCGATCACGAACTGGCGCTGGGCCACGCGGTCGAGGTAGCGCGTGTTGGCGTATTTCTTGACGAGCTCGTCGTAGCAGTCCTCGGCCTTCGGATACTGGTCGGTGAAAAACCAGCATTCGGCGAGCTGCCAGAGCGCGTCCTCCTCCAGCACCGAGTCGGGCCAGCGGTCGACCGCCACCTTGTATTTCGGGATCGCCTTCGCGTATTTGCCCTCGCGGAACAGGGCGTCGGCCTCGGCGAGCGCCTGGCGGGCCACCGGCTCATTGGGCCCGCGGCCCACGAGTTTCTTCCACCGCTTCTGGATGTTCTCACCGCGGAAGAAATCCCAGCCAAACTCGCCTTCGGGCGCGGATTCCGACGAGATCACGTCGGCGTCGCCCTCGGCGCCCGCGGTGGCTTGCGTGTCGGCCTGCTGCTTCGCCCACGGCATCTTCGGCATCGCGATCGACGCGCAGCCCGACGCTACGACGAGGCCGAGGAGCAGCATCGCCGTCGCCGCGCGTTTCACGCGGCCCGAGGCCACTCGCAGCGGCCGGCCGACCAGATTGGCGAAGTAGGTGTTCATGATGGCTCGCAGCTCCCCCGCGACGCGTTCCGAGAGGTCGAGCGTGCGCCAGGCGTCGCCCCGCCCGCCCAGCAGCCGCAGGGCCGCGAGCGCCTCGGCCGAGACGGCCACCACCGACCGCCTTCCGGGCCGGCACCGCGGGCAGAGCGTGCCGCCGTCGAGCATGCCAAACGCCGTGCGCCCGGCGTCGGGCAGCGCCGCGCCGCACTCGGCGCAGGCGTCGAGCGCGGGAGCGTGGCCGGTGATCCGCAGGGCCGCCAGTTCCATGCGGATGAGCAGGGCCCGCACGGATGCATCGGGCCCGCGCCAGTCGGAGAGGGCGTCGATCGTGGCTTCGGCGGCATCGAAGAGTTCCGGTTGCGGATCGGCGTCCGCGGTGAGCACGTCGAGCAATTCCGCGATCTGCAAGGCCGCGCGGACGGCAGCCACGCTGTCGCCGACGCGAAACCGTCGGTCGAGCCGCGCCTCCGTGAGCACGTCGAGCTGATCCGAGGATTTCCGGAGGACGAGTACCTGCGCAATGGAAAGCAGGTCAAGGGCGCCGTCGAACGCGCTCTTCGGCCGCCACGCTCCCTTTGCCAGCCCCCGCAGTTTGCCGAACTCCCGCGTGAACAGCGTGACGACGGCGCTGGTTTCGCCGAACGGCACGGCCCGGATCACGATGGCGTGGGTCTTGTCGGCCGTCATCCGCGTATTTTAGCCCGCGTGCCCCACGGCGAAACGCCAACTCGTGCGACGTGGGACAGGTGTCTCGCCTGTCACTGCCCTTACTCGAGCGTGCCGGCTTCGGGCTCCCCGTATCCCATCGCCGGACGTTCACTGCGGCCCTCCAGGCCTCCGTTCACTCGACTCCGGCTGCGCTGCGCCATCCATGGCTGCGCTTGCCTGCATACGCCTGCTCCGGGACACGGGGAGCCCGAAGCCTCCTCAACTGGAAACGGAGGCTCGGGGCTGCCCATGCCCTCGAGCGGGCTATGGGAGCGAGCGCAGCCATGGATGGCGAAGCGAAGCGGACATGCAGAGAGCCGAAGCCTGGAGGGCTGAGGCGAACGTCCGGCGAGAGGGTCTGGGCAGTCACGAGCCGGCACGCATTGATTTGACACAAGGCCAGGAGGGGCCGGGTCAGCACCTGCCGACGGAGGTCGGCCAAGGCACGTTCGACAGGATGTCGAGACGTGCCGTGAAGACAGCGTGCCAGGCTGAAGCCTGTCCTGCGGGGCCCGCTGGACGGGGGCCGTAAGATGGACGGGTTGCGCGGGTCGCGCAGGCGGACCCCCTGTTTCCTCGGGAAAAATCCCAAAAATAACTGAACAAACCGCTTGAAGCCTGCGTTCAGGGGATTAGTCTCGAAGGGTCATTTCCAGGAGTTGAATCATGGCCTCCCTCGGTTGCTTTTCGACCCAATCGATCTCCTCGCGGCGCGTCCGCGCCGCGGTGTGCGGCGCGATGATCCTGTCGCTCACGACGCCGACCTTCGCGCGTGCGCAGTGCTGCGGCGAGGCGGTGTCCGCGCCGGTCGCCACGCAGACCTACCGGCTCGACTTCCAGACCGTCTACGACGAGCAGCAGGTGACCGCCTACCGCGTGTCGTATGAGACCGTCTACGACACACGGACCTACACGGTGCAGAAGCCGGTGTGGGAAACGCAGACATCCGAGCGGCGCTACACCGTGCAGCGGCCGGTGTGGGAGACGCAGACCCGCGAGGAGCGGTTCACCGTCATGAAGCCCGTCTACGAGACGCAGGTCGTCGATCGCAGCTATGACGTGACCCGCGACGTGGTCGAGACGAGCACCCGCGAGGAGCGGTTCACCGTCATGAAGCCGGTCTACGAGACCGCAATGCAGCAGCAGGTGAGCGTGGTCCGCAAGCCGGTGTACGAGACGAGCGAGCGCGAAGAGGCCTACACGGTGGCCGAGCCGGTCACGACGGTGCGCACCGCCTATTCGGTCGGCACGCAGGCCGTCGACACGGTCACGCCGATGGTGGCTCCGGGCACGCAGCAGCTCGGCTGGGTGCCGGGCGGATGGGCGGTGAATCCCTACACGGGCCTGATGTCGTGGCAGCGGGGCGGCTACGCATGGACCGTGACGCCCGGCGTGGTCATGAACCAGGTCAACCGCACGTATCAGCCCACGTACACGCCGGTCCAGGTGCCGGAAACGACGATGGTGAACCGTGTCGTCACCCGCAAGGTGCCGGTGCAGACCGTGCGCTACGTCGACGAGCAGGTCGTGCAGCAGGTTCCGGTGCAGACCATGCGGATGGTCGCGGAAGAGCAGGTCCGCCAGGTGCCCGTGCAGACCGTGCGCAAGGTCGTCGAGCGGGTCGAGAACAAGGTGCCCGTGCAGGTGATGAAGATGGTGGCCGAGGAACAGGTCCGCCAGGTGCCCGTGCAGGTCTGCCGCTTCGTCACGGAGGAGAAGGTCGAGCCGGTGAGCGTGCAGGTGTGCAAGTACGTCACCGAGGAGCGGTCGGTGCAGGTGCCGCGGGTCGTCGAGAAGAAGACGCCCTACACCTACACCGTGCGTTCGCCGCGCACCGTGGTGATGCGGGTGCCGCTCGATCCGTGCGGCAACCCGATCCCCACGGCGGCCGTCGCCGCCCCCGCCGCAGCCGCCCGCCCCGCCGTGACGGCCGCACCGGCCCCGGCGCTGCAGGCGGCGCCGAGCGGACCGGTGAAGACGTTCAGCGACAAGCCGGCCGATGCCCCCGCCAAGCCGCAGGAGGGCTGGCAGGACTCGCCGCTCAACCACGTCGATCCGACCGCGAAGCAGGGCGCCGTCCGCGCCGAGAAGCCCGTCGACGAGGCCGCCGCCCTCAAGCCGATCGAGACGATTCCCGCGCCCGCCGCCAAGCAGGATGCCGTCGCGCCGGCACCGAAGGCGCCGGAGCCGACGGTGGCTCCGCTCGGGCCCTCGGTCGAGCCGGCCCCTCCGGCGGCCGACGTCCGCGACGTGCCCACCGCGGAGACCTCGGGCGGCCTGCGGCGGATCGAAGCGGCCAGCGGCGACCGGTCCACCTGATCGCCGTCGCGGTCGGGCTTTCCGCGGCGTCAGCGTGTCCTGCGCCGGGCGAATCGTGAGGCATGCGCCGGCTCCATCCCCCCGAGCACCCACCGCTGCCCCCGGCGCTCGACGGCGCGGTCGTCGTGGGCGTCGATTTCACGTCGGCTCCCTGCCGGCGCAAGCCGATCACCGTGGCGAGCGGCCGCGTGATCTTGGTCAGGCGACGGCCGGTGTACCGTCTGGAGGACATCGCCGGACTCGAGTCGCTCGTGGAGTTCGAGACATTCCTGAAGGACGATCGGCCCTGGCTCGGCGGCTTCGACCTGCCGTTCGGCCAGCCGCGCACGCTCATCGAGCACGAAGGCTGGCCCACCGACTGGCCGGCTTTCGTGCGGTTCTACTGCGAGCAGCCACGGGAACTCCTCCGCAGCACGTTCAAACGCTGGTGCGACGCACGGCCCAGCGGCGACAAGTTCGCCTGGCGGCGCACCGACAAGCCCGCCGGTTCGAGCCCGGCGATGCGCTGGACCAATCCGCCGGTCGCCTGGATGATGCACGCGGGCATCGGCCGCATGCTCGAAGCAGGGCTTTCTTTTCCCGCGCATCGACATGGCCTGGGTTCCCGAGCCTCCTCCCGACGGATCGCGCTCGAGGCCTATCCGGCGTTCACTGCCCGCCGCGCCTGCCCGAAGTCGTACAAGAGCGACACGCCGGCGAAACAGACGGCCGACCGCCTGCGGCGCCGCGGCACCATCGTCGCGGCGCTCGAGCAGGGCACGGCGGGCCTCGCCCCGACGCTCGCGGTCGCGCCCGCGTGGCGCCGCCGGATCGTTGCCGATGGCAGTGGCGATCTGCTCGACGCCGTGATCTGCGCCCTCCAGGCGGCCCACGCCGCCACCCTGCCCCGCTACGGCCTGCCCCGGGCGCTGGATCCGCTCGAGGGCTGGATCGCCGCGGTGCCCGTCGGCTAGATTCTCCGGGCACTCGGAGAATCCCATGCCCGGCAAGGTCACGGACGACCGCTCGACTCGGCCCGCACGCACGCGAGGCCCGCAGGAGCCGGCCGAACCGCCGCCGCGATCCGGCCCAGCGACCGCCGGCCGCATCCAACGGGAAGCCGACGCGGCCGCGACCGACAGCATGGTCCGCGGGCTCTACACGGTGCCGATGATGGCCGACGTGCTTGGCGTGCCCGTGGCCGCGGTGCGGCACTGGCAGCGGGGCGGGCTCCTCGAGCCCACCCGGCGTGCCGGCGCACTCGAATGGTTCGACTTCCAGCAGCTCGTCGTCGGCCGGCGGCTCGCCCGCCTGCTCGCGGGCGGCCTGTCGCTCCGCGAGATCGACGCCAAGCTCGCCACTCTCGCCCCCGGCGGCGCCGCGGAAGCGGCCCGCGCGAGCGGACGGATCGTCACCGACGGCCGCCGCCTCAGCATCCGGCGCGACAACCGACTCGTCGGAGCCGGCGGACAACTGCAGTTCGGCTTCTACGCCGAAAGCCTCGCCGGCGACGACAACCCCGCGATCATGCCGCTGTGCGAAGCGACCCGGACCGGGTCAGCGTTGGCATCGGAATCGGAGATCGACATCAGCCTCGACGACATGGACGAACCGACCTCGACGGCGGAACTCCTCGACCTCGCCGCCGATCTCGAGGCCACCGGCGAGTTCGCCGAGGCGGCCGAGGCGATTCGCGCGGTGCTCCAGGCCGAGCCGCCCACGGCCCAGGTCGTGTTCATGCTCGCCGAGCTGCTCTACCGCGCCGGCGACCTCACGGCCGCCCGCGAGCGGTATTACGCCGCCGTGGAGCTCGATGCCGACCATCTCGAGGCCCGCGCGAGCCTTGGCTGCGTGCTCGCCGAACTGCACGAGCACGAGCTCGCGATCGCCGCGCTCGAGGGCGTGCTCCGGCAACAGCCCGACTACGCCGACGCCCACTGGCACCTCGCGGGCGTCCTCGAGCAGGTCGGACAAGCCGACGAAGCCACCCGCCACCTGCGCACCTTCCTGGCCCTCGCCCCGGCGAGCCCCTGGGCCAAACTCGCCCGCCAGCGCCTCGACGGCTGAAGGCTTCTTAGGTTCCGTCTGTCGCGCGCCGGCTTCGGGCTCCCCGTATCCCGACGTGGGACAGGCTTCAGCCCGTCGTTACATCCACTCGTGCGTGCCGGCTCGTGACTGCCCACGCCCTCTCGCCGGACGTTCGCCTCAGCCCTCCAGGCTTCGGCTCTCTGCATGTCCGCTTCGCTTTCGCCATCCATGGCTGCGCTCGCTCCCATAGCCCGCTCGAGGGCATGGGCAGCCCCG
>JBJSZP010000482.1:0-18840 GCA_046090365.1 Planctomycetia bacterium | reverse complement strand
ACGAGCGGGATGCCGAGCGCCGCGGCGATTCCCTTTCCGGCCGCGAGCCCGACGAGCAGCGACCCCACGAGCCCGGGCCGCACGGCGACGGCCACGGCCTCGAGATCCCTTCGCCCGATCCCGGCCCGCGCCAGCGCCTCGTCGATCACCGGGATGATGCGCTCGACGTGGGCCCGCGATGCCACTTCCGGCACCACGCCCCGCCACCGCGCGTGGAGCGCGTCCTGGCTGGCGACGACGCTCGAGAGCACCTCGCGGCCGCGGCTGATCACCGCCGCCGCGGTCTCGTCACACGTCGTCTCGATCGCCAGGAGCGGCATGCCTAAAAGTCATACCACATGCCGAAGCCGTAGCGGTTCTGCTCGTAGAACACGAATTCGTACTGCGGATCGGAGCCGTAGAGGTATTCGAAGCCGACACGAAACAGCTTCTCGCTGCGACGGCCCCGCCAGGCCCAGCCCGCCTGCACGCACAGGTTGCCGCCCCAGTCGAGCTCCTGCCGCGACATGCCGTTGATGGCCATGAACGGCGCACCGCGTGGCCCGGTGGGCCGGGCTTGGATGAGTTCCGTGCCGAACTGGAATTCCCACGGCTCCGACCCGCCCGAGTTGTAGAAGGCCCAGCCGACCTCGCCGTAGAGCCGGAGCCAGTCGAGCGGATACCACGAATTGCCCCACACGATGACGTCGCGCACGTAGTTCACCCGGGGGAACTTTGGATACCTGAGCATCGCCTCGTCGCCGAGGTGCGCGCTGTTGTGGTAGTAGGCGAGTTTCGTCTGCCAGCGGCCCACGCCATACACGAGCGGCACGCCGAACCGGAAGTCGGAGGACCGAAGATCGCGGTCGTCCTGCGGGTCGAGCCGCACGAACGCCGCTCCCTCGATCTGCACCTCGAAACCCTGGGGATGCACCACAGGGTCGGAGCCATACCGCAGGATCGACGCCCGGCCACCGAGCGTGGTGTCCCAGAGCGTGCCCTCGCGGCGCCCCGGAACGAACACGTCGGGATTGGTGGCCTGGTAGATCGAACTGCCGATCCGCGGCTCCTTGGGTCCCGCCAGGTAACTCGAGTAGATCAGGTTGTTCGGCAGGATCTGCCAGAACCATGGCTGCGGCGCCCAGAGGTCGGTGAACTCCTCGGGGAACGCTCCGCTGGGCACGAGACAGTCGTCCGGGCAGGCGGGCATCTCCTCGTAAGGCACGTCGAGAATGACCGGGCCCTGCGGACGCGTGGGTGGCAGCGTGTGCACGCCGGGCGCGGCCAGCGGGTCGCCGGGCACGACCGCGCCCGGCGCCGGCAGCGCGTTCGGTGCAGGCAGTTGGAAGGATGGCGCATTCCCTTGCCCCTGCGCGGTCGACCATGCGAAGAGCATGGCGGCGAGGATCACGAAGCTGAAAAACGCGCGCTGCATGAGACTCCGATACGTTCCGCCTCGCAACCGGCCAGAGGCCACCGGACGACACCGGCCTGCGACGGCCCCGTGGTTGCACACCTGCATGGTTGCTGCGAAAATCCTCGTGGCCACTGTAGGGAACGTGCCGTCGGCCGACACACTCAAATCGTCATCCGCCGCCCATTCCACCATCGGCCGACGCCGGCCGACGCGCACCCACCGCGACTTCCGGAGAGTGGGGCAAGCCCGCATCTCCACAGTCCACCCCACTCCGCCACGCCAGGCGAAACCTCCCACATGACGCTTCCGCAGTCGTCCCCCGAATCTCCCGTCACTCCCGCCGCGAGCTCGTCGACCGCTGGGCTGGCGGCCGCCCTGGGGAGGATCCCCAGCGGCCTGTTCATCGTCACATGGCGGGAAAGCGGCCGCGACCGGGGGATGCTGGCGAGTTGGGTGATGCAGGCAGGCTTCGATCCACCGCTCGTCAGCGTGGCCGTGGCCCCGGGCCGCGACCTGCTCGCGGCCATCGAGGCGGGAGCCCCGTTCGTCGTCAACGTGCTCGCGGACACGCAGCGACCGCTGCTCGCCCGGTTCGGCAAGCCCGCGGCCGCCGGCGAAGACCTGTTCGCCGGGCTCGGCGTGGGCCGCGCCGCCTGCGGTGCACCGACGCTCGATGGAGCGGCAGCCTGGCTGGAATGCACGCCACTGTCGCGTGCGGGTGGCAGCGCCGACGTGGCAGGCGACCACGTCGTCGTGCTCGCCCGCGTGATCGCGGCTGCGGCCGGGCCCGACGTGCCGCCGCTCGTGCATCTGCGAAAAAATGGGCTACGCTACTGATCCCACGAAGGCCCTGACGGCCCCCACGCGCCCCCGGAGTCGAGCGCCGATGAACGCGATCCGCATGCCCTGGCTCGCCGCCTGCTTCCTCGCGATCGCGTGGGGATGCGCGAAACCGCAGGCGCCGACGCCGGGAGGCTCGCCGGAGGCCCCGCGTGCCGCCGGGGCCGCAGCCGCGCAGCGGTTCGTGTTCATCACCAACGGCGACGACCCCTTCTGGGACGCCTGCAATGCCGGCCTCGTGGAGGGTGCCAAGCGGTCCGACCTCGCCGCCAAGGGCCTGCGGGCCGTGATGGAGAAGGGCAACGGCACGCCCCAGGGCCAGATCGAGAAGCTGCGGCAGCTCGCCAGCCAGCCCGATGTCGCAGCCGTGGCGATCTCCGTGATCCAGGCGGAGAACGCCGCGATCGTCGAGGAGATGAAGAACCTCGCCGCCAAGGGGATGAAGGTGATCACAGTGGACGGCGACGTGAACCGCGCGCTGTTCCGCGACGCCCGGCCGTGGTACATCGGCACCGACAACATCTTGGGCGGCCGGCTGCTCGGCGCGGCGGCAAAGGCGATCCTCACGGCCCGCGGGAAGACGTCGGGCGGATACGTCCAGTTCGCCGGTTTCACCGACAACGACAACGCCCGGGCGCGGATGAACGGCTTCCAGGAGGCGGTCGGCACCGCCTTCACGGAGGCCGACCGGATGAGCGACGAGATGGATCTCGCCCGGGCCCGCGACAACGTGCGCACGGCGCTTGTCAATCATCCCGACCTCGTGGCGCTCGTCGGCATCTGGGCCTACAACGCCCCGGCGATCGCCGAGGTGGTCGAGGAGCGGAAGGTGCGCGACCGGATCACGACGGTGACGTTCGACGCCCAGGCCGTGGCGATCGAGCGGATGGCCGCCGGCCAGATCGACGCGATGGTGGTGCAGAATCCGTTCGAGATGGGCATCCAGACGGTCCGCCTCCTCCTCGCCATGCACACGGGCGACGAGGCGACCATCAAGGAGATGTTTCCCCGGGCCGGCGAGCCCGACGGCGACATCTACACCACCGGCCTGCGGCTGATCGTGCCCGACACCGATCCGCTCGTGAAGCCGGCCGACATCCCCGGCGACGGCCACGAATACATCCCGCTCTCGACGTTCAAGGAGTGGCTGGCGAAGTACGGGCTGACGAGCTCCTGACGCGTCCCGCCGTCGCCTCCCCGGGAATGCCACGCATGGCCGCCTCAGCCCCGCCGTCATCCGCAGGATTTCTGCTCCGCCGCAGTGAATGGGCCCTGCTCGCAGCGATCGTGGTGGCGGTCGTGCTCACGGCTGTCATCGACGCCAACCACTCCTACTGGTTTCAGCCGCTGGCGAGCCTGCGCGACATCGCCCGCAGCACGGCCCTCCTCGGGATCTTCGCCCTCGGGGCCGCCGTCGTGATCATCGCCGGCGGCATCGACCTCTCCGCCGGGTCGATGATCGCCCTCTCCACGACCGTGTGCGCCTCCACGATGCTCGCGCTCGCGCCGGCGGAAATGGTGGGCTTCAAGCCGGTGGGCGGCGCCGTCGTCGCGGCCGGCTGCCTGGCGAGCCTGCTCGCCGGGTTCCTCGTGGGCACGCTCCACACCTGGCTGATCACGGCCGTGCGGCTGCCCCCCTTCATCGCCACGCTGGCCACGCTCGTCGGCCTCCGCAGCCTCGCCCGGGCCCTCGCCACGAGCACCACGGCCGCCCTGCTCCCCACGAAGAACAGCCAGATCAACGTCTACGACCCGATGTTCAAATTCGTCCGCGACAACGTGTGGATCCCGGTGGCGGTGTTCGGCGTGCTCGCCTTCGTCACCTGGCTGCTGCTCACCCGCACCGTCCTCGGCCGCCACGTGCACGCCCTTGGCGGCAACGAGCAGGCAGCCCGCCTCGCCGGCATCCGCACCGACAACGTGAAGTGGTTCGCCTACTGCTACGCGGCGCTGACGGCGGCCCTCGCCGGGCTGTTCTACGTCGCCAACGAGTCGGTGGCGGCGCCGGCAAATCAGGCCCGGGGCCACGAGCTCAACGCGATCGCCGCGGCCGTCGTCGGCGGCTGCTCGCTCTCGGGCGGCGTCGGCACCGTGCCCGGCACCGTGCTCGGCACGGTCTTTCTGCGGGTCGTGATCGACGCCGTGTCGAAGGTCATCAAGACGGAGTCGGAGATCTACGAAGGGCTGATCGTGGGCGTGGTCGTGGTGCTCGCCGTCACCTTCTCCCAGGTGGGCCAGTTGGCGAAGGGGGGCCGGCGGCTGTTCCCCGGGGCGCTGGGGCTGTGTGCAATTCCCACCCTCGCCCTCCTGGCCGGTGGCGTGGTGGCGATGACGGCCTCGCCGCAGGCCGGCCTGGCCGCCGGCCTCGCAGCCCTCGGCCTGCTCGCCGCGGTCAAGGTGTGGGAAGGCCGGCAGGCGTCGGCAGCGAGGTCGGCATGACTCCCGCAGCCGTCCGGGCGGGCGACGATCGCGCCCTCGTGATGCGCGGGATCACGAAGCGGTTTCCCGGCGTGGTCGCGCTCGACGACGTGTCGCTCGACGTCCGCCGCGGCGAACTCCACGCTATCTGCGGCGAGAATGGGGCCGGCAAGAGCACGCTCATGAAGATCCTCTCGGGCGTCTACCAGCCGGACGCGGGATCGCTCGAGATCCACGGGCGGCCCGCACGGTTCGCCGGCACCCGCGACGCCGAGCGGGCCGGTGTGGCGATCATCCACCAGGAATTGAACCTCGTCGACGACCTGTCCGTGGCGGCAAACGTGTTTCTCGGGCGGGAACGCCGTGGCCCGCTCGGGCTCCTCGACGACGCCGCCATGGAATCCGAGACGGCCCGGCTCCTCGAGATGCTCGAGTGCGGCGTGCCGCCGCGGGCCCGGGCCGGCAGCCTCCGCGTGGGCGACCAGCAGCTCGTGGAGATCGCGAAGGCCCTCTCGCTCGACGCTTCGATCCTGGTGATGGACGAACCGACAAGCGCGCTCACCGAAGCCGAATCGGCCCGGCTCGAGCGGACGATCCACCGGCTGCGGGAACGCGGCACCACGATCCTCTACATCTCCCACAAGATGGAGGAGGTGTTTCGGCTCGCCGACCAGATCACGGTCCTGCGGGATGGCCGCCACGTGCGCACCGTCGAGCGGGCCGCGACGACGCCGCAGGAGATCACCGGCTGGATGGTCGGCCGCGAGATCGCCGGGCATACGTTCCACGAGCCCCGGCCCCGGGGCGCGAAGCGACTCGAAGTCAAAAACCTCACGCTGCCTTGGCCCGAGCATCCACGGGGCTATCGGCTGGCAGATGTATCGCTCGCCCTCCATGCCGGCGAGATCGTGGGCGTGGCGGGGCTGATGGGGGCAGGCCGCACGGAACTTTTGGAGACGATCTACGGGGCCTCGCCCCCGACCTGGACGGGCGAGATTCGGCTCGACGGCCGGCCGGTGCGGTTCGCCCATCCGAGCGAGGCGTGCGCGGCGGGTGTCGCGATGGTCACGGAAGACCGCAAGCGGCTCGGGCTGTTTCCCGATCTCGACGTGGCCGCCAACGTGAGCCTGTGCAGCCTCGACAAGGCGACCCGCGGCGGCTTTTTGAGCCGGGGCCGCGAGGAGGCGCTCGTGGCCGGCCCGATCCACGACACGGGCGTGAAGACGCCCGGTCCGCATGCCGCCATCACCGGCCTCTCCGGCGGCAACCAGCAGAAGTGCATCATCGGCCGCTGGCTGCTCACGGAGCCGCGGATCCTCCTGCTCGACGACCCGACACGCGGCATCGACGTGGGCGCGAAGGCGGAACTCTACGCGCTCATCGACCGGCTGTGCCGCAAGGGCATGGGCGTGCTGCTGACCTCGAGCGAACTGCCGGAACTGCTCACGCTCTCCGATCGAATCGTCGTACTCGCCGAGGGCCGGCTGACCGCCGAGTTCACGCGGGCGGAGGCCACGGAGCACCGCATCCTCGAGGCGGCCACGGCGTCGTCGCAGGGGCGAAAATAGGGACGGGAAAATAACTCCCGTCCCCATTTTTCCGGGAGCGGGCTCACGCGCCCACGTACTTCGACACGAGGCTGCGGGCCCGGGCCTCGTCGCGGGTGCCCGACACGATCGCACGGCCGTCGGCGAACACGGCGAGTTCGATCCCCGGCTCCACCTGGGCCCTCACGATCCACGGGTTCGCCGTGACGCTCCCCACACCGGCCAGCCGCGCCGCGAGCGCCGTCAGGTCGATGCCCGCCGTCGCCGGCGTCACCTGCACCGCCTCGCGACCGCAGAGAGCCGTCGGCCGGCCGCCGAGCCGGCCCTCGAGCCAGGGGAAGTCGCGGCCGCGGCAGGTGGGGCAGCCGGTGGCGGCGAGGGCCGCGAGGTCGATCGTGCGCCACACGTTCTCCCACAGGTCGCAGACGAGCATCCGGCACGCAGCCTTGTCGTGCGCGCCCACGAGCACCTTGATCGCCTCCGCCGCCTCGACAGCCCCCACGACAAGCGCCGCCGGGCCGATGATCCCCGCCGTGTCGCACGTCGGCAGCGACCCCGGCGCCGGCGGCTCGGGCACCAGGCAGCGCAGGCAGGCGGTCCGGCCGGGCAGGATCGTGAGCACGCGGCCCTCCGCGCCGATCGCGCCGCCATGCACCCACGGCAGGCCTTCGCGACAACACCATTCGTTGACGAGGAACCGAGCCTCGAAGTTGTCGGTGCCGTCGACGACGAGGTCGACGCCGCCCAGGAGGCGTGCGGCCGTGGCGGCCGTGAGGTCGGCGACCACCGGTTCGACCGTGGCAGCGGAGTTGATCTCCCGGAGGTGCCGCGCAGCGGCGACGGCTTTTGGCAGGCCCGCGGCGACGTCGGCCTCGTCGAAGAGCACCTGCCGCGGCAGGTTCGACCGCTCCGGCACGTCGCGGTCGACAAGCCGCAGGAATCCGACGCCGGCCCGCACGAGGGCGAGCGCCACGACGCTCCCCAGAGCTCCACAGCCGACGACCGCCACCCGGCCCGCGGCCAGCCGGGACTGCCCCTCGGGGCCGATCGGCGGAAAGCGGGTCTGGCGCGAGTAGCGATCCGGGTCGAAGGCCTGCATGGAAGCGATGCTACCACAGCCCCGGGCCGCGAATGAGGCTCGCCCCCACGCCGATCGCAGCCGCCGCAAGCACCACGACAGGCGTCGATGCCCGGCCCGTGACGAGCGCCGCGGCCGCGGCCAGCGCCACGGCGACGGCCAGCGGATCGAGGCGGCCGGCAGGCAGGAACGCGTCGGCGGCGAGCCGTAGCGTGAGCATGAGAATCGCCGCGACCACCGCCGCCCCGACTCCCGTCATCGCGCGGCCGAGCCGCGAGCCCGCGTGGATCGAGCGCACGAACGGCGCCAGGCCGAAGATCAAGGCGAAAGACGGGAGGAAGGCGAACAGCGTGGCGGTCGACGCTCCCGCGAGCCCCGCCTGCAGGGCCGCGTCGGGCACGGCCTTCCACCCGGCCATGAACCCGATGAACGTCACCACGAGGATCAGCGGGCCGGGCGTGGCCTCGCCCATCGCCAGTGCCGTGAAGCGTTCGTCGGCGTCGAGCCAGCCGCGGGCCACCGACTCGTCGAGCGCCCAGGGCACCACGGCGTAGGCGCCCCCCAGCGAGAGCAGCGTGGTGGTCGTGAACAGGCGGGCGATCGCGGCCCCACGGCCGCCGGCGGCATGCGTCGCGGTCACGCCCCACAGGCACGCGGCCCAGATGATCGCAGCCACGCCGGCGACGATGGCGAGGTGTCGCACGGTGCCGCCGCCCAGCGACGAGGCCAAAGCGATCGTCGACTCACTCGCAGGTTTCGCCGCCGGTGCCGGCAGGAGCAGGCAGCCGAGCAGCCCCGCGGCGAGCACGACCGCGGGAAACGGCGCTCTCCAGACAAGCGCGGCGATCGCCGCCACGAGGATCGCGACGGCCCCCGGAGAGGTCAGCGACTTGCGGCCGATCCGCCACGCGGCGAGGGCAACGAGCGCCACGACAGCGGGCTTCGTGCCCGCGAACGCGGCGGCAACGAACGGCCACGATCCCCCGGCCGCATGCAGCCAGGCAAGCGCCGTCACGAGCACGGCCCCCGGCAGCACGAACAGCGTGCCGGCGAGGAGCCCGCCCCTGATGCCGCCCCGCCGCCAGCCGGCATAGGTCGCGAGCTGCTGCGCCTCCGGGCCGGGCAGGAGCATGCACAGCCGCAGCGCCGCCAGAAACTCGTCTTCATCGAGCCAGCGGCGCCGCTCGACGAGTTCGCGGTGCAGGATCGCCACCTGGCCGGCCGGGCCGCCGAAGCCAATCGCGCCGATCATGAGCCACGTGCGCCAGTCGCCCGTCACGACACGATGTATCCTGCCCAGTCCCACGGCTGGTGCGTGCGGCCGGTGGCGATTCCCCAGGCGGCGAGCGCTCCCTGCAGCCGGTCGCAGCCGGCGCGAGTCGGCTCGCTTCCCTCACCTCGCCGTTGCCAGGCGATGAGCGGCACGGCCGGCGCCGCCTCCCGCCACGCGTCGTGCGGCAGCCGCTCGTGGTGGAGGGCGACGCACAGGCCGTCGATGCCGGCGACGACGCCGCTCGGCGGCGGCGCCGCGCCGTCCACCGAACAGGTCAGAAGCATCGTGCCCTTGAGCCGCCGGGCATTCGCGGCGACGGTGGCAAGGTCGGCATCGGCAGCCCCCTGCGGCAGCACCGTGATCACGACGGCCGGATGCATCGCCCACCGGCCGATGCGCTCGATGATTGCGTCGGCTGCAAGCGGCCGGCCGTCGCCCCCCGCGGCCACGGCGATGACCGCCAGCCCGGCCTCGTCGGCGGCGACGAGAAAGGGCTCCGGGGGATCGACGACCACGGCCGCCACACCGGCCGCGTGAACCGCCTTCATGTCGCACGACCGGGAGTCGACGGCCACGCCGCGCGGCACCCAGCGGCGGCCTTCGAGCCAAAGCGACCGTCCACGTGCGCCCGACCGCCGCAGGCCGACCCGCCGCGTCGCCTCCGCCACCGTCTGCCCATCGGTCACGAGCCACGCCGTGAGGCGGTAGAGATTCGGCAACTCCGGTGTCCAAAACGCCGGCTCCGTGAGCACGGCCTTCGCGAGCAGGCCAGCCTCGCCGGGGCCGAGGTCGGTGAGCGACGCCCCGGCCGGCAACGTGATCGAACGCCGGCACTCGGGGCCGGCGAGTTCGCCGGCGAGTCGCAGCGACGCCGGCGCCCCCTCGGGCCAGGCCACCCGCACAAACACCTCGGCCCGCATGTCGTCGCAGGGGCCGAGGATCACCTGCATCGGCAGCCCGCCGCCTGCGGCGACGGCAGGCATCACGATGGCCCCCGTTCCACGAACCGCTCCTTCGCCATCGCCACGAGTTTCCGCAGGTCGAGCTTGCCGGAGCCGAGGACAGGCAGCTCGTCGATCTCGGCGAAGCTGTCGGCCGACGGAATCCAGAGGTTGGGAAGGCCATGCTCCGCGAGCCGCTTGACGACGTCGCGGGGCTGGTGGCTCGTGGGCAGGTGAAACACGATCAGCCGCTCTCCCTTGGCCCGGTCGGGCACCGCCGTGACGACGGCCAGCAACTCGCCGTCGGCGGCCCCGAGTTCGGCGTTCACCGCCTCCTCGATCGAGAGGTGCGGCACCATCTCGCCGCCGATCTTGGAAAACCGGCTCTCGCGGCCGGTGATCGTGATGAAGCCCTCGCGATCGAGCCTGGCGATGTCGCCCGTGCAGTACCAGCCGTCCTTCACCACCTTCGCCGTGAGATCCGGGCGGTCGAGATAGCCCTGCATCACGTTGGGCCCCGCGATCCACAGGAGCCCTTCTTCGCCGATGGGCAGTTCCCGCTCCCCGTCGCGGTCGGTGATCCTCGCCCGGCAGCCGAGGATCGGCTGGCCCACCGTCCCCTCGCGGGCATCCACGGGCCGGCCTGGCACGTGCCGCGCCGGGGGCACGTTGGCCGCCACGAGCGGCGAGAGTTCGGTGGCGCCGTAGGCTTCGCTCGGACGCACGCCGAATTTCTTCTCGAACGCGTCGCAGACCTCGGTCGGCAGTTTCTCCGCGGCACCGAACACGGCCTCGAGTGTGGAAAAATCCTCGGCCGGCGTCCGGCGCACGTAGATCCGCAGAAACGTGGGCGTGGCCATCAGGATCGTGGCGTGGTGCTCGCGGGCGAGCGTGCCCACCACCTGCGCGTCGCGGGGATCGGTGTGGTAGGCCACGGCCGGTTCGAGGGTGAGCGGAGTCCAGAGCGTGGTCGTGTACCCGTACGAATGAAAAAACGGCAGCACGCCGAGGGCCACGTCGGCCGGCGAGAGATGGAGCAGGGCGTCGATCGCCCGCACGTTCGAGCCGACGTTCTCCTGCGTGAGCACCACGCCCTTCGGGTCGCCGGTGGAGCCCGAGGTGAAGATCACCGTGAGCACGTCGTCTCCCGTGATCCGGTCGAGGCCGAGGAGCTTTTCGAGCAGCGACACGGGCGTGATCGTGGCGTGCACGAAGGCCACGAGCTTCTGGGCCGTCGTGAGCTGCTTCTTCAGTTCACCGGCATCGAGCAGTTTCTCGCCCACGTCGAGCTTCACTCGCGAGAGAAACATCGGGCTCGAGATCACGTGCTTGAGCCGGGCCCGCTCGATGCACAGGTCGAGGATCGACTGCGAGGCCGTGTAGTTGAGGTTCACGGCGACACGGCCCGAGAGGGCGAGCGCCGCGTTCACGATCGCCGCCCCGGCCGTGGGCGGCAGCATCACGCCCACCATCTTCTCGTCGGGGCCGAGCACCCGCTCGAGCACGCTGCGGGCCGCGAGGATCCGGAGGAGGAGCTCGCGGCCGGTGAGCCGCGTGCCGAGCGAATCGGCCATCTTCATCCGCCGCGCGGCCGACCGGCAGGCCCGCAGCATCCGACGTTGAAGGATCATGGGGGTGAACCAGTGGAAAGGGGTCGGGAGCGAATTTCGGGGACGAAAATCGCTCGCGTCCCCATTAGAATCCGAGGCTCCCGAACACGCCAAGCCGAACGGACTCCCCATGCCCCGCTACCAGCCCTCCCGCATCGAACCCAAATGGCAGGCCTGGTGGGACGCGCACGAGACCTTCGCCACGCCACGGCTGCCGGCCGGCCCCAAGCTCTACGCGCTCGACATGTTTCCCTACCCGAGCGGCGACGGCCTGCACGTGGGCCACCCCGAGGGCTACACCGCCACCGACATCGTGTCGCGGTTCGCGCGGATGCGGGGCACGAGCGTGATGCACCCGATGGGCTTCGACGCCTTCGGCCTGCCCGCCGAGGAATACGCGATCCGCACCGGCACGCCGCCCCGCGAGAGCACCAACCGCAACATCGAGACCTTCCGGCGCCAGCTCAAGATGCTCGGCTTCAGCTACGACTGGAGCCGCGAGTTGGCCACCACCGACCCGGACTACGTCCGCTGGACGCAGTGGATCTTCCTCGTGCTCTTCGACACCTGGTTCGACCCGGCGGTGCAGAAGGGCCGGCCGATCGCCGAGCTGCCGATCCCCGCCGACGTCGCCGCCCAGGGTGAGGCGGCGGTCTCGACGTATCGCGATGCCCACCGCCTCGCCTACCAGTCGGAGGCCCCGGTCAACTGGTGCCCGGCGCTCGGCACCGTGCTCGCCAACGAGGAGGTGATCGGCGGCGTGAGCGAGCGGGGCGGCCACCCGGTCGTCCGGCTGCCGCTGCGGCAGTGGATGCTGCGGATCACCGCCTACGCCGACCGGCTCGAGAAGGAGCTCGACGGCCTCGACTGGCCCGCGAGCATCAAGAAATTGCAGTGCGACTGGATCGGCCGCAGCACCGGCGCCGAGGTCGATTTTTTCGTGCCGCCGGCCGGGTCGGCGGACGGTTTCGGCCGCTGGAAGCAGGCCCGCGCGGCATCCGGCTTTGCCCCGAAGCCCGGCCCCGACGCGCTGCGGATCTACACCACGCGGCCCGACACGCTGTATGGCGTGACCTACATGGTGATCGCTCCGGAGCATCCGCTCGTCGACGCGCTCACCACGCCGGGGCAGCGGTCCGCGATCGACGCCTACCGCGAGGCGGCCGCCCGCAAGAGCGACCTCGACCGCACCGACCTCGCCCGCGAGAAGACGGGCGTGTTCACGGGCTCGGCCGTGATCCATCCGCTCACAGGCCGGCCGGTGCCGGTGTGGGTGGCCGACTACGTGCTGGCGACCTACGGCACCGGAGCGATCATGGCCGTGCCGGCCCACGACGACCGCGACTTCGCCTTCGCGAAGACCTTCGGGCTCGACGTGACCACGGTCGTCGAGCCCGCCGGCGGGGCCGCCGAGCCGGGCACGCTGTTCACCGGCGACGGCCGGGCCGTGAACTCCGGGCCCTACACGGGCCTCGCCACCCGCGAGTTCATCGCGAAGGTGGCCGCCGACCTCGAGGCGGCCGGCCTCGGCCGCCCCGCCGTCAACTACAAGCTCCGCGACTGGCTCTTCAGCCGGCAGCGGTTCTGGGGCGAGCCGTTCCCGATTCTCCATGAGCTCGACGCCGCCGGGAAGCCGACGGGCGTGATCCGCGCCGTCGATCCGAGCGAGCTGCCCGTGCCGCTCCCCGAGCTCACCGACTTCAAGCCGGGCGACACGCCCGACCCACCGCTCTCGCGGTCGGGCCCCGACTGGCTCTTCGTCGAGCGCGACGGCAGGCGGTACAGGCGGGAGACCAACACGATGCCCCAGTGGGCGGGCTCGTGCTGGTATTACCTGCGGTTCCTCGACCCGCGGAACACGGAGCGATTCGTCGCCCCCGAGGTGGAGCGGGCCTGGATGCCGGTCGACCTCTACATCGGTGGCGCCGAGCACGCCGTGCTCCACCTCCTCTACTCGCGGTTCTGGCACAAGGTGCTCTACGACCGCGGCCACGTGTCGTGCCCGGAGCCCTTCGGCAAGCTCGTCAACCAGGGGATGATCCTGGGCGAGGTGGAGTTCACCGGCTACCGCAGCGCGAAGGGGGGCTGGGTGTCGGCCGGCAGGCAGACCGAGGCCGACACGCCGGCCCGCGTGCCCGCCGACCAGGTGGAGAAACAGGTATAGCACTTCGTGTTCCGCGGCGCGCCGACGATCCGCGTGGAGAGCCGGGCTTACAAGATGTCGCAGAGCCGCGGCAACGTGGTGAATCCCGACCAGGTGGTCCGCGACTTCGGCGCCGACTCGCTGCGGCTTTACGAGATGTTCATGGGACCGCTCGAGGCGACGAAGCCCTGGAGCACGACGGGCGTGAGCGGCGTCCGTGGCTTCCTCGACCGCTGCTGGCGGCTCGTGGTCGACGAGCGGGCCGACGAGATCGCCCTCGCCCCGCAGGTGTGCGCCGACGCGCCGACCGCGGAGCAGCTCCGCGAACTGCACCGCACGATCGACAAGGTCACGAAAGACATCGAGTCGCTGTCGTTCAACACGGCGATCGCCAGGATGATGGAGTTCGTCAACTTCTGCACGCCGCTCGAGCGGCGGCCCCGGGCGATCCTGGAGCCGTTCGTGACGATCCTCAGCCCGTTCGCCCCGCACCTCGCCGAGGAGCTGTGGGAGATCCTCGGCAGGCCCGCCCCCGTGTCGCTCGCCCCGTGGCCCGCCGCCGAGGAACAGTGGCTCAAGGACGACACGATCGAGATCCCGGTGCAGATCCAGGGCAAGCTCCGGGGCCGCGTGGTGGTGCCGGCGGGGGCGGACGCCGAGGCGATGAAGGCCGCGGCCGCGGCCGACCCGCGGATCGCCGAGCAGCTCGCCGGCAAGCAGATCGCGAAGATCGTGGCCGTCCCTGGCCGGCTGGTGAACTTCGTGGTGAAATAATCGCGCTCGCGAACAGCGTGGATGGCATGCATAGCTAGACAGGAAGAATGCCCATGAGCGTGCAGCGTGTGTTGGCCCTCGTGCTCGGTGGTGGCCGCGGAACGCGGCTCTATCCGCTCACCCGCGACCGCTCGAAGCCGGCCGTGCCGCTCGCGGGGAAGTATCGCATCATCGACGTGCCGCTCTCCAACTGCATCAACAGCGGCGTGCAGCGGATCTACGTGCTCACGCAGTTCAATTCGGTGAGCCTCCACCGCCACATCCGGCGCACCTACACGTTCGACCCGTTCAGCGGCGGGTTCGTGGAGATCCTGGCCGCCCAGCAGACGCTCGACAACGCGGGCTGGTACCAGGGCACGGCCGACGCCGTGCGGCAGAACATCCGCTACCTGCAGCAGTCCGACATCAAGCACGTGCTCATCCTCTCGGGGGATCAGCTCTACCGGATGAACTACGCCGACATGCTCGCCACCCACCTCGGCCGCAAGGCCGACGTGACGATCGCGGGCATCCCGGTGGCCGACGAGGCGGCCTCGGCTCTCGGCATCATGCGGCTCGATCCCGACGGCCGCGTCGAGGGCTTCCTCGAGAAGCCGCAGACGCAGCCGGAACTGGAAATGATGCGGACCGACCCGGCCTGGATCGAGCGGCAGGGAGTCGCGGCCAAGGGCCGCACGCTGATGGCGAGCATGGGCATCTACCTGTTCAACCGCGACTGCCTGCTCGACCTGCTCACGAAGACCGACTACCAGGACTTCGGCCGCGAAGTCTTCCCCGCGGCCATCCGCACCAAGAAGGTGCACCTCCACACGTTCGACGGCTACTGGGAGGACATCGGCACGATCCGGTCGTACTTCCAGTGCAATCTCGACCTCGCCGGCTCCGCCCCGCCGTTCGAGCTCTCGAGCGCCGAGGCGCCGATCTATTCGCGCGGCCGTTTCCTGCCACCGTCACGGATCGACGGGGCGAGCATTCGGGCGAGCCTGGTGTCGGACGGGTGCATCGTGGAGCAGGGCGCCGTCATCGAGAACAGCGTGATCGGCCTCCGCTGCCGGATCGGCCGCAACGTCGTGATCCGCAACTCGGTCGTCCTCGGCACCGACTTTTACGAATCGCCCGAAGACCTGGCGACGGCCGCCGCGCAGGGGATTCCGCCCCTTGGCATCGGCGAGGGCACCATCGTCGAGGGGGCGATCATCGACAAGAACGTGCGCATCGGCCGCCGGGCCCGGATCGTCAACGACCATGGCTGGCAGGACCTCGCCGACAGCGACCGGTTCACCGTCCGCGACGGGATCGCCGTCGTTCCCAAGGACGCCGTCGTCCCCGATGGCTGGCTCCCCGAGCCCAGCCTCGTCCACAGCCGCTGACTCGGCCGCCACCACCAGCACCGATGTGGGCTGCGCCGCAGGGTTCGCCGTGATCTCGACCGGCGGGTCGGTCTCGACCTCGACCACCGGGCTCGCATCGCGCACCTCGCTCCGCACGACGGGCGGCCACGGCCGCGGCGCCGCGTGCAGCGGCAGGATGCCGTTGCTGCGGGCCCAGAAGTCGTTCTGCGGCGGCGAGCCGTTGGGCACGGGCCCCGCGTAGTCGAGCGGATCGGGGCACATCGTGCAGCCGGTCGCGCAGGCGACGGCGATGCACGCGAGCAAGCCCACGACGTTCAGCAAGCTGTCTCGGTCGGCCATCCGTCTCTCCATCCCACGGACCGGCCTCCCGGCGCCGGCCCCGCGGCCGACGCCCATCCAGCCCCTCTTCAGCGGCTGCTCCCTCCCCCACGACCCGCAGCATTGATCGGACCGTCACGACCGGAACCTTGAGCCGATTTCGGGCTCTCGGCGTTCAGTCTTGCCCGGCTTTCCTACAACTCCACGCCCATGCGTGCCATGAGGAGCTTCATGTCGTCCCACACGTGCCGCTTGGCCCCGGGATTGCGCAGGAGATACGACGGGTGGTAGGTGCAAATCACCTGGGACCGGCCGTGCGTAAACCACCGTCCCCGGAGCTTGCCGATCGGCTCGGCCGTCTGCAGGAGCGCCTGGGCGGCCGTCGTGCCGAGGCAGCAGATGAATTCCGGCGCGATCACCTGAAACTGCCGCTCGAAGTACTCGCGGCAATTCGCCACCTCCTCCGGCGTCGGCTGGCGGTTGTCCGGCGGCCGGCACTTGAGCACGTTGAGGATGTAGACCTCGTCGCGCGAGAGCCGGCAGGCCTCGATGATCTTCGTGAGCAGCTGGCCTGCCCGGCCCACGAACGGCAGTCCCGCGGCATCCTCGTCGGCCCCGGGCGCCTCGCCGAAGAAGCACAGCCGCGCGGTCGCCGGCCCCGAGCCGAAGACGGTGTTCTGCCGGGCGCAGGCGAGCGGCTCGCAGCGACGGCACACCGCCACCTCCTGCCGGATCACCTCGAGCGCCTGCTCACGGCCCCCTCCAACCACCGGCGGCGTTGACGCGACGGGGGCGACTGGCTGCGCACATTCACCAGCATCGGGCTGCTGCCGCGGCAGCGACGGCTGCGCAGCCCGTGGCAGGTTGGTCACCCCCGCCAGCGCAAGGCTCTCGAGCCGCTGCCGGATTGCGCGTGCCGATGGCCCTGGCATGAAGTGACTCCTGATGAGGCCGAGGGCTCGGAATCGCCCTCCTCACAAGACGGCATAGTACGCGACCACAGGTCGATCGAGCGAGGGGCTGCCCATGCCCTCGAGCGGGCTGTGGAAGCAAGCGCAGGCATGGATGCCGAAGCGCAGCGCACACGCAGTGAGCAGAGGGCTGGAGGCCCGAAGCGAACGTCCGGCGAGAGGGCGTGGGCAGCCCCGAGCGGCGCGGCGGACCAAAGTCATGACAGGCTGAAGCCTCTCCCCCCGACAGGCCGAAGCCTGTCCTACGGGGCGTCAGAGGGCGCGGCGGAACCGCTTCGGGGCCCGGCCCTTGCCGAGCAGTGCGGCCGCCGACGGCTTCTTCGGCGGCTCGGGGGCCGCTTCGGCCGTGTCGGCGGCGCCGGGGGCCTGCTCCATCGCATCGCGCACCACCAGCGGGGCCGACTTCCGCCGATCGAACGCCTCGAAGCCCTCGATCTCGTCGCGCTTGAGGAGCTTCTCGATCCGCATCTCGATCCGCGTGAGCTGCGGCCCCTCGTCGGGGGCCACGAACGTGTAGGCCACGCCCTCGCGGCCCATGCGGCCGGTGCGGCCGACGCGGTGCACGTAGTCGTCGCAAAACTCGGGGATATCGTAGTTGACGATGTGCGACAGGCTCGAGACGTCGATGCCACGGCCCACGACGTCGGTCGCGACGAGCACCTTCACGGTGCCCTCGCGAAACTGCTTCATCACGCGGTCGCGCACGCTCTGCGACAGGTCGCCATGGATGCAGGCCACTTCATCAGGATGCCCGGGGCTCTTCCGGCTGCGCCGGCGCGACAGCCGCTCGAAGATCTTGTCGGTGCCGCGCTTCGTGCGGCAGAACACGATCACCTGCCGCGGGTTTTCCCGCTCGAGCAGACGCTCGAGAAGGTCGAACTTCCTCGTCGGGTCGACCGTGAAATAGAACTGCTCGATCGTCTCGACGGCGATCTCATTGGTGGAGAAATCGAGGATCTCCGGGTCGCGCATGTAGCGCTGGGCGATCTTCTGCACCGGCGGCGGGACCGTCGCCGAGAGGAGCAGCGTCTGCCGGCTCTCGGGGCAGCGCCGCAGGATCTTCTCGATGTCGGGCCGGAAGCCGATGTCGAGCATCCGATCCGCCTCGTCGAGCGTGACGATCTCGAGCGCCGACAGCGAGATCGTGCCGCGGCTCATGTGGTCGAGGACGCGGCCGGGCGTGCCGACCACCACGGCCGGGTGCTTCGCGAGTTTGTCGATCTGCCCCTTGATCGGCTTGCCGCCATACACGGCCACGCAGTGGATCCGCGTGCCGTGGGCCAACTTCTCGAACTCGTCGCGGACCTGCACGGCGAGCTCGCGCGTGGGCACGAGCACGAGGGCCCGCGGCCCGCCGCCCCGCCCCGGCGTCATCACCCGCTCCAGGATCGGCAGCACGAACGACGCCGTCTTGCCGGTGCCCGTGCGGGCCTGGCCGAGCACATCGATCCCGGTGAGCGCCCGGGGAATGAGCCCCGCCTGCACCGGCGTGGGCACCGTGTAGCCGGCCCGGTCGACCGCGGCGAGCGTCGCCGGCGAAAGCCCGAGGGTCCGAAAACTGCCCGCGGCCGCGTCGGCCACGTGGGCTGGGGTGCCATGCGACTGCTCGGCGGCGCCCCGATGCGATCCGGCGGGCGATCCCGGCTCCGCCGGCCGCCCGCCCCGTGATTCAAAATCCACTCGCACTCCTCGTGAAATCCTGTCGGCCGCCATTCCGCGGCGGCGCGTAAGCATCTGAAACGACTGTTTCTCTGCAAAAACAGTACCACGGCACGCCCCGCCCGGCAAACGACGGCGACGCAGGGCCCACGATTCACGCGGCCCGCGCGGTCTCGGGCCGGCCACGTGGGATGGGCTTCAGCCTGCCACTGCATCAATGGCGGACCGCCGGCTTCGGGCTCCCCGTATCCCGATGGAGGACAGGCGTCTCGCCTGTCACTGCCTCAAACTCCACGCGATCGCGCCGGCTCGTGACTGCCCAGACCCTCTCGCCGGACGTTCGCCTCAGCCCTCCAGGCTTCGGCTCTCTGCATGTCCGCTTGGCTTCGCTGGTGACTCACGCCGGCTCCCGGGACACGGGGAGCCCGAAGCCTCCTCAACTGAAAATGGGAGGCTCGGGGCTGCCCAGGCCCTCGAGCGGGCTATGGGAGCGAGCGCAGCCATGGATGGCGAAGCGAAG
>JBJSZP010000481.1:0-8962 GCA_046090365.1 Planctomycetia bacterium | reverse complement strand
CTCACGCCGGCTCAATGGTAGGGGCAACCCCTCGCCTCCCCTTTCCAGTTGAGGAGGCTTCGGGCTCCCCGTGTCCCGGGAGCCGGCGTGAGTCACCAGCGGAGCCATGGATGGCGCAGCGCCTGTGACTCCGAGCGAACGGAGCCCATGGATGGGCGCAGTGAGCGTCCGGCGACGGGATACGGGGAGCCCGAAGCCGGCGCGTCACATGAGGCAAGACAGGCTAAAGGTTATCCCATAGACAGGCTGAAGCCTGTCCTACCAGGCGACGGTCGCAGGAGGCGACCTTCCCAGGCCTGCGGGGGCCATGGATGGCCCCGCAGGCGCGAAGCAGGGCACTTCGCCTACCAGGCGAAGTGCGCGAAGGCCTTGTTCGCGTCGGCCATGCGGTGCACGTTGTCGCGCTTCGTGACCGCGGCGCCCTCGCGCTTGTATGCGGCCATGATCTCCTCGGCCAGCTTTTCGTGCGTGGCCCGGCCCTTCTTCTCGCGGACGGCCTGCAGCATCCAGCGGATGCCGAGCGACTGCTGGCGGTTGCGATTGACCTGCATCGGGACCTGGTAGGCGGCACCGCCGACACGCTTCGAACGGACCTCGACCGACGGCTTGCAGTTTTCGATCGCCCGGTTGAAGACCTCGATCGGCTCGGCGTCGGTGACCTTCTGGGCGACGATGTCCATCGCCTTGTAGAACACGTTTTGGGCGACGCTCTTCTTGCCGTCGAACATCAGGCAGTTGATGAACTTGCTGGCGAGGAGCGATCCGTAGCGGGGATCGGGGATGAGCTGCTCGCGGCTGGCGGTGATCTTTCCCATGATGCGTGCGTGACCTTCGTTGAAGCCTTCCTGCTGTTAACCCTTCTTGGCGCCGTAGAGGCTGCGCGACTGCTTGCGGCCCTGCACGCCGAGCGTGTCGAGGGCGCCGCGGACGATGTGGTAGCGGACACCCGGGAGATCGCGGACGCGGCCGCCGCGGACGAGCACGATCGAGTGCTCCTGGAGGTTGTGCCCTTCGCCGGGGATGTAGACCGTGACTTCCTTCTGATTGGAGAGCCGCACGCGGGCGATCTTCCGGAGGGCCGAATTCGGCTTCTTGGGAGTCATCGTGCGCACCTGCAGGCACACGCCCCGCTTTTGCGGGCAGCGGTCGAGCACAGGCGACTTCGAGAACTTGCGCTTGGGCCGGCGACGGCTGCGGACAAGCTGGCTGATCGTGGGCATACCGGGGAAAACGTCCTGCGGAAAACGGTCGATTCCCGCCGCGTGGCGGGAGCCCCAAAGAGTAGCCGAAACCGGGGGGGCATGAAAGCGGGTGGGCAAATCAGGCGGTCGGCCGCAGGAAAATCTCGCCGCGGCCGCCGGCGAGCAGGTCGCCATGCCAGTGCTCCCAGGGGCCGGCGAGGGCCCGCCTCGTGGAGCCGCCGCCGAGCGTGAATCCGGCGGCGTCGAGGCGGCTGGCGAGCAGGTGCAGGAACGTCGGGGCCCATACCGATCCACGTCGAAACGTTGCCGGCGGCTCGAACCGCCCGCCTGCCGCGACGAGGGAACCGCGCCGCATGCCACTGGCCGCGTGCGGGCCGACCGTGCCGCCGACGATGATCGTGCCCGCCAGCATTTCGAATCCGGCCGCCGGCCCGCAGTCGCCCGCGATCGCGAGCACGCCGCGGCGCATCCGGGCGCCGGCGAGGCTGCCCGCCGCGCCCGCGATCGTCACGAGCCCGCCGCGCATGCCGTGTCGGCTGCCGGGCAGCGCGGCCGCGGCGTTGTCGCCGGCGCTGCCTTTCACGTGCACGACGCCGCCGGCCATCTCGCAGGCGAGCCAGTCGCCGGCGTCGCCGTGGATCGTGAGCGTGCCTCCCGTCATCCCTGCGCCTGCATGCCTGCCGACGTCGCCGGCGACCATGAATTCGCCCCAGGCCATGCGGGCGCCGAGCGCGTGCACCCGCGCGAAATCGCCGCGGCATTCGATCCGACCGTCGGCGGGTTCACCCGCGACCGCGAACAGCGATCCCAGGGCGGCAGGCCGTTCGTCGGCCCGCACCTCGAGCCGGAGGAGTTCGTCGAGCGAGAGCGTCGCGATGCGATCGGGCACGACGCCGCCGAGGTCGATCGAGAGCGCGCCCGTGTCGGGGAGCGGTTCGAGGACGAGCGGCATCTGGCACCTGCGGAAACGATCCGGGCCGCGGGGAGCGCGTCTCCCCGCGGCCCGGAATCATAGCAGGCGAGGTGGGCTACTTCGTGAGGACGGGAACCCTCCGCGAGGTGCTCGCCGGCGACTTCGTGAGCTCCACCATGAGCACGCCCTTGTCGTAGCGGGCGGTGACCTTCGCCGGATCGACCGACTCGGGCAGCGGGATCGCCCGGCTGAACGAGCCGTAGTGGCTTTCGCAGTGCGACCAGCCCTCGCCCGACTCCTCGGTGGACGACTTCTTCTCGCCTGCGATCACGAGCCGGTCGCCCGACACGCTCACGTCGACGTCCTTCGGGTCGATGCCCGGCAGCTCGGCCCGCACGCGGATCTGCGTGTCGGTTTCCGAGAGGTCGATCGCGGGCATCCACTGCCCCGGCTCGACGGCCTCGAACCAGCCCGGCGTGAACGCCGTCGGCCTGCTGAAGAAGCCCTCGAAGAGCCGGTTCATCTCGTTGCGGAAATCGGCCAGGGTGGCGAGGCTGCCCCCCTCCATGCCGGCGGTGCGCTTCGTGCGAAAAGGAATCAGACTCATGGATCGGTCTCCTTTTCTTGAAAACGGGACTGGTTCTCGAAACCGGGACAAGTTCTCGAAACGTCACAAGCGAAACGGGAACAGGACAGGACGCTCGGCCGCGGGTCTGCCCGGCTGGGGTTCAGCCGGCGCGAACCTCGACCTTGCGCGGACGGACGGCTGCCAGCCGCGGGACGTGGATCGTGAGCACGCCGTGGCGGTAGTCGGCGGTGATCTGCGACGCGTCGAAGTCGTCGCCGAGCCGGAACGAACGCCGGTAGTCGCCGATCCCGTACTCCTGGCGGATGCCGCGGCCGGGCATGTCGCGGGGCGGCACTTTCGCGTGGAGCGAGAGCACGCCGTCCTCGAACGACACGTCGATGCCGTCGGTGCGGGCTCCGGGGATGTCGGCGACGATCAGCACCTCCGCGCCGCAGTCGCAGATGTCGACGTTCGGCTGGTAGGTGAGCGCGGCCTCGGGCTGGGCCGGCGCCGCGCCGGCCCGGGCTTCGGTGGCCGTGCTTGCGCTCTTCTGCGCTTCTAACTTCTGGGCTTCGGTCTTCGTGATGGCAGTGGCCATGGGATGCTGCTCCTCTGTGAGGGTGAGTGGGATAGGGAATGGCGTCAGGCCGAACGGACCCGCACCTTGTGGGGCTGCGCTTCCGGCGCCTTCGGGCAGGTGACGGTGAGCACGCCATCGGCGAGCCTCGCCTCCACCTTCCCCGCGTCGACGGCGACCGGCAGCGTGAGCCGGCGCTCGAAACTCCCGGTGCCCCGCTCGCGGCGGTGCCAGGTGACGGCGGGCTTCCGCTCGCCGTTGCCGCCCTCCGGCCGGGCCCCAGTGCCCTCCGGCTTGGTCTGGGCGCCCTCCGGCTTGGCCTGAACCGCCTCCGGCTGCTGCGGCCGCGATCCCTTCAGCACCAGCTCGTCGCCGGTCACGGCGATGTCGAGGCTGGCGGCGTCGAGGCCCGGCAGTTCCGCCTCGACGATCACGGCATCGTCGGTCTCGCGGATGTTGACGGCCGGAAAATCGGTCGCCGACGGCCGGCTTCCCCAGCCGTGGAGCGGCGGGGCCGCCACGAGGTTGCCCCAGAGACGATCAAGTTCGTCGCGCAGTTCGTCGAGCGGGTGCGCGAAGCCCGTACGGTAGGTCTGCATCGCTGACTCCATGGAAAGGGTGAAAACGCGGCCAATCATTCGCGGGTCCGAATCCGAAAAACAAATCGCGGCCGCCGCGGGTGCCGAAAACGAATCCCGCGGCGACGGACAGGGAAAATGCAAAGTCCGTGCCAACGACGCGGTCGCGGTGTTCAGCCGTGCACCCGGAAAAAAAGACCCGAAAAAACGGCCGTCCGTCCGGGACGGGCCGTCCGACGTGAAACTCTGCGGGTCGTGTCGGCTGTCAGGTTGGCAGCGCCCCCGAACCACCCGTGGCAGCCGGCCCGGACGGTTGTGGGCGGGTGCGGGAGTCCATACACTGCCGGCCATGTGAACGGACTCGCTTGACGCGAGCATGGCAGTCGCCCGACGGCGGGCACACTGCCGGCCAACCACGTCACTTCTATTGCAACGGATTTCTCATGCGCTTCACGCTGCTCGACAGAGTTCTCTCCATCGAACCGGGCAAGAGCATCACCGCGATCAAGACGCTCACGCTCTCCGAGGAATATCTCGCCGACCACTTCCCACGGTTTCCCGTGATGCCCGGCGTGCTGATGCTCGAGGCGATGACCCAGGCGGCCGCGTGGACGATCCGTGTCGCCGAGGACTTCGCGCATAGCATCGTCGTGCTGCGGTCGGCGAAGAACGTGAAGTATGGTGACTTCGTCGAACCCGGCCGAGTGCTGACGGTGACGGCGGAGGTGCTCTCGCAGGACGAGACCACGACGAAGGTGAAGGCCAGCGGAACGGTGTCGAGCGCCGGGGGCGAGCGGACGAGCCTCACGGCCCGGCTCGTGCTCGAGCGATACAACATGGCCGACCGCCTGCCGCACGGCGACGCGCTCGACGCCCGGGTGCGGGCGGAGATGCGGAAACTGTGGGCCGTCCTCCATCCCGTCGCCCGGCAGGGAGGACAGCCGCGCCGCATGGTCTACGGGGCGGGCACGGGCGGCCTGATCGACGCGCCGCTGCCGGTCGCCGGGGCGGCGACATTCGCCCGCTGACACGCGCTCGCCGGCGGAACCTCGCCGAGGAGGCCGTTTTTTTCCGGTTTTTTCCTGTGGCGCGCGGAAATCGTCGGTTTTCGGGTTTCCACATCGCCGCGGCCACATTACCTTGTGGCAGAGCAAGGTCGCTCCAGAACCCGTGTCAGGAAGAGTTTCTTTCCCCGTTTTCGAGGTGCCACGTCGATGCCGTCGCGCGATGAAATTTTTGAAAAGGTCAAGGCCGCCCTGGTGGACGCCCTCGGTGTCGACGACGACGAAGTCTCCCCCGCCGCCACGATGGTGGGCGATCTCGGCGCCGAGTCGATCGACTTCCTCGACATCGTGTTCCGTCTCGAGAAGGCGTTCGGCATCAAGATTCCGCGTGGCGAACTGTTTCCCGAGGACGTGCTCTCGAGCTCCGAATACGTCACCAACGGCAAGGTGAACGCGGCCGGCATCGCGGCCCTGAAGGCCCGCATGCCGTTCGCCGACCTCACGAAATTCGAGGCCAATCCCAGCGTGCAGAACTTCGCCAACACGCTCACCGTGGAGGACATGGTGCGGTACGTGCAGGGGAAGTTGGCGTCCTGACATGCGCTGGTTCTGGATCGACCGGTTCGACGAGTTCGTCCGCGGGAAGCACGCCACGGCCGTGAAGAACGTGTCGCTCGCCGAGGAGCACATGCACGACCACTTCCCGGGCGTGGCGCTGATGCCCAACTCGCTCGTGGTGGAAGGCATGGCCCAGACCGCCGGCCTGCTCGTGGCCGACGCGATCGAATTCAACCGCCGGGTCGTGCTCGCCAAGGTTGCGGGGGCCGAGTTCCACTTCGACGCCGTGCCGGGCGACACGCTGCGGTTCGAGGCGGCGATCCTCGACCTCAAGCCCACCGGCTCGCTCTGCAAGGTGACGAGCAAGGTCGGTGAACGGCTTCAGGGGGAGGCGGAGCTGTTCTTCGCCCACCTCGAGCCGGGCGAAGGGGTGCCGAAACTGTTTGAGCCCGACGAGCTCCTCCAATGGCTCGACCAGATGCACATCTACGACGTCGGGCGCGACGAGGCGGGCCGGCCGCTCTCGCGGCCCGACTGGTGAGCCATTCAAGCCGCCGGGCGCACGACCCGGCGGCAGAGGAGCACGTGAGCGAGTGGCCGGCAGACGCAGGGTGGTGATCACGGGAATGGGGCTCGTCACGCCGCTCGGCGTGCGCGTGGAGGAGCTCTGGAAAAATCTCCTCGCCGGCGCCTCCGGCGTGGGGCTGACCACCGTGTTCGACGCCTCGCGGTTTCCCACGAAGATCTCGGCCGAGGTCCGCAACTGGGACATCACCGACGAGGGTGAGGACGCGAAACTCTGGCACTTCTGCGGACGGCACACGAAGTTCGCCGCCGGGGCCGCCCTGCAGGCGATGCGCGACGCGGGGCTCGAGAAGGGCCTGCCCGGCGATCCGACGCGGCTCGGCGTGTATCTCGGCAGCGGCGAAGGGCAGCAGGATTTCGACTCGTTCACGAGCATGATGATGGCCGCGATCTCGGGCGACACGCTCGACGTGGCGAAGTTCACGAAGCTCGGCCTGGAGACGCTCCATCCGCTTTCCGAGGTGGAGCAGGAGCCCAACATGCCGGCCGGTCACCTCGCCGGGATGTTCGACGCCCAGGGGCCGAACCTCAACTGCCTCACGGCCTGCGCCGCCTCCAGCCAGGCGATCGGCGAGGCGGCCGAGCTCGTCCGCCGCGGCGACGCCGACGTAATGCTGTCCGGCGGCACGCACAGCATGATCCATCCGTTCGGCGTGACGGGCTTCAACCTGCTCACGGCCCTCTCCACGCGCAACGACGAGCCGACCCGGGCCAGCCGCCCGTTCGACAACGAGCGCGACGGCTTCGTGCTCGGCGAGGGCGCCGCGATGGTGGTGCTCGAGGAGCTCGAGCACGCCAAGAAGCGCGGCGCGAAGATCCACGGCGAGCTGCTCGGCTACGGCTCCACGGCCGACGCCTATCGGATCACCGACACGCATCCCGAGGGCCGCGGCGCCGCCGCCTGCATCACCATGGCCCTCAAGGACGCCGGCCTCGGCGTCGACGACATCCAATACATCAACGCCCACGGCACGAGCACCGACGTCAACGACAAGGTGGCGACGCTCGCAATCAAGAAAGTCTTCGGGGAGCGGGCCTACAAGATCCCCGTCTCGAGCACGAAGAGCATGATGGGCCACCTGATCGCGGCCGCCGGCGCCACCGAACTGATCGTGTGCCTGTTGGCGATCCGCGACGGCATGCTGCCGCCGACGATCAACTACGAGAATCCCGACCCGAACTGCGACCTCGACTACGTGCCCAACAAGGCTCGCGCAGGACGATGCGACCGCGCCCTCTCCAACAGCTTCGGCTTCGGCGGCCAGAACATCTCCCTGATCGTCGGGCGCTATTCGTAGGACGGGCGTCCCGCCTGTCTTGCCAGTTTTTCGCACCGGCTCGGGGTTGCCCCTAGCATCTCGCCGGACGGCAGGGCAGGCGATAACCACCCGCATTCGGAGCCGGCGGCACGCTGCTCCATCGCCGAGGGCGATCGCTTCGTTGAGCGCGCCGGCTTCGGGCTCCCCATATCCCGTCGCCGGACGCTCGCTGCGGGCCTCCAGCCCTCCGCTCGCTCGACTCCGGCTGCGCTGCGCCATCCATGGCTGCGCTTGCCTGCATACGCCGGCTCAATGGGAGGGGCAACCCCTCGCCTCCCCCTTTCAAGTTGAGCCAGTTGAGGAGGCTCGGGGCTGCCCATGCCCTCGAGCGGGCTATGGGAGTGAGCGCATCCATGGATGGCGAAAGCGAAGCGGACATTCAGATAGCCGAAGCCTGGAGGGCTGAGGCGAACGTCCGGCGAGAGGGTCTGGGCAGTCACGAGCCGGCGCAGCTGAGTTGAGGCATGACAGGCTGAAGCCTGTCGTACGGCGTGCGGCGCGCTAGCCGGTGAAGAAAGTCGCGAGCCAGTAGAGGCCGCCCGAGAGGGCCATGGCGACCGGGAGCGTGAGGATCCATGCCAGGGCGATCTCGCGGACCGTCTCCGGCTGGATGCCCGACTTGTTGGCCCACATCGTGCCGGCCACGCCGCTCGAGAGGACGTGGGTCGTGCTCACGGGCATGCCGAGCGAGTCGGCCATCGCGATCGTGGACGCGGCCACGAGTTCCGCGGCGCCGCCCTGGGCGTAGGTGAGGTGTGTCTTGCCGATCTTCTCGCCGACCGTGACGACGATCCGCTCCCAGCCGAACATCGTGCCCAGGCCGAGGCACAACGCCACGCCCATCACGACCCATTCGGGGACGTATTCGACGGGCTTGGCCAGCTGGCCGGCGAGGCTCTTGAGCACCTTTCGGCGATCCTCGGCGAGCGCGTCGCCGAACTGCCGCAGGAGCGTGCGCACCGAGGCGCCGAGCTCGACGAGCTGGGTGCGGAGCTTCCAGCGGTCGTCGGCGTGCAGGTCGGCGAAGCTCGTGCGGCCGTCGAGGCTCGCGAGCACGTCCTTGCAGAGGGGCAGGGGATCGAGCGTGGCGAGCACGACGTCGTTGCGCGGATACGGGTCGAACACCTCCTCCACGAGCTCCGACTCGAGCACGGCCGCCGCGGCCACGCCGTCCTGGCGGGCGATCCGCTCCACGCGTTGCTCGGCCACGTGCCGATCGCGGAGGGCGTTCATCATCATCGCCAGCTGCGGCTCGGAAAGCTCCTCTTCGAGCCGGCGGGCCGCCTCGGCCGTGGCCGTGATGTCGTGCGACGAGGTTTGCATGTTGAGCGCGTAGGCGGCCGGCACGACCCCGATCAAGACGAGCATGATCAGGCCCATGCCCTTCTGGCCGTCGTTCGAGCCGTGGGCGAAGCTCACGCCGGTGCAGGTGCCGATGAGCAGGGCGCGAATCCACCACGGCGGCGGCCGGTCGCCGTGGGGCGGCTCGTAGAGCTCCCGGGCCGGGATCAGTTTCCTGGCCAGGATGAGCAGGAATGCCGCCAGGCCAAACCCGATCAGCGGCGAGAGGAGGAGGGCCGTGCCCACCTCCGTGGCCTTGTGCCAGTTGATCCCCTGGAAGATCGAGCCCTGCTCGAGCCACGCGTTCATCATGCCGA
>JBJSZP010000480.1:0-16882 GCA_046090365.1 Planctomycetia bacterium | reverse complement strand
CCCAACCCGCGACACCGACCGGAAGAACCGGAGGCACGCGACGGCTCCCAGGAGCCCTCGACATGGCCACCGCAACGTTCTCCATCTCCGACGACTCACGCCGCCAGCTCGCGGTGCGGCGCACCCGGAGCCTGTCCACGCCGACGTCCGTGGCGGCCGATGACGCAATCCGGCAACTCCTGGAAAAGCGACGGCGGCGGAACAAATACGGCGAGGAGCACGATCCGAAGCCGTCGCTGATCGACGAGGCTCTCGGCACCGTCACGGCGCCGGTGCGGGAGTCGATCGAGCGGCTGGGGCTCGGCCGGTGGGCATTCGCGGCCATCGTGCTCGGCGTGGCGGGCATCGCGCTCGTCGTCGGCGTGTGCACGCTGTCCGGCGGCCGGTCGTGCGTGGTCCACCCGGCCACGGGCATCGCCCGCGCAGGGCACACTCCGCTCGTCGGGGCCCAGATCCGCCTCCACCCGCGCGGCATGACCTTGCCCGACGACGCCACGCCCTCCGCCACAGTACAGGAAGACGGCACGTTCGCCTTCACAACGTTCGAGAAGGGCGACGGCGCCCCGGCGGGCGAGTACGTGGCCACCGTGCAGTGGTTTCGCCTCGGTCCAGACGGCGGCGCCGGCGGCAACGTCCTGCCGAAGCGCTATGCCTCACCCGCGACCTCCCCGCTGAGCGTCACGATCCGCGAGGGCAAGAACGAACTGCCCCCGTTCACGTTCCATCGCTGAGACTCGCATCCGCACCGCAGCCACCCGCCGAATTTCCGACTGACCATTTCGTTTCCGTCGTTTCGCTTCCCTTGATTTCCAGGAGAACCCAGCCCATGAAACAGTCTCTCGTCCGTCCGCGGATCGCCGGTCGCACCGGCCGCCGCGGCTTCACCCTCGTCGAGCTGCTGGTCGTGATCGCGATCATCGGCACGCTTGTCGGCCTGCTGCTGCCGGCCGTCCAGTCAGCCCGCGAGTCGGCCCGCCGCTCCTCTTGCTCGAACAACCTCAAGCAGCAAGGGCTGGCGATTCAAGGCTTCCACGACGCGAAGAACAAGCTGCCGAGTGGCGGCCGTCCGCCAGACGCCGCGACAGTGCGCTGCGGCGTGTTCGTGTACATGCTTCCTTGGCTCGACAAGAAGAGCCTCTGGGACAAGTACGACACGTCAGTGACGTGGAGCCACCCGAACAACCTTCCGGTGACGGAAGTGCGCGTTCCGGAGTTCGCGTGCGCCTCCGCACCGCGACACAACAACCAGCTCGACCACAACCCCGACGGCACGACCGGCTTCGGCACCGGCATCGTGGCCACGGGAGACTACGCCTCGAACCTGGGCGTCGCCCCAGGGCTCGCGGCGACCGTCACCGGCAACGTCACGATCGGCGGCTCATCCGTCCTCAAGAGCACGCTCGTTCGAGAGAGCCCGTCGTGGACATCTTCAAGCGGGACCACGACCAACGGCATGCTCCCCAAGAACGCGGCGATCACGTTCAAGGACGTCACCGATGGCCTCTCGAACACGATCGCGATCGTGGAGTCGGGCGGCCGGCCGTACGTGTACCAGCGTGGGAAGCAGGTGAGCAACGTCTTAAGCACCGCCCACACGAATGCCGGTGGCTGGTGCCGGCCGGCGAGCGACATCCTCTTTGCCGGGTCGAACGCCGCAGGTACGACGATCCCGGGCCCGTTCCTGAATCGGACCAACGGCTACAACCACGGCTCGGAAGCCTATGGGTCGACGGGGTACCCGGCCCCCTACGGCACCGAGGGCTCGAGCCAGCCGTACTCGTTCCACAACGGTGGCCTCCAGGTCACGCTCGGCGACGGCGCCGTACGGTTCATCGACGAGAACATAGCGATCGAACTGTTCACGGCGCTGCTCACCCGTGATCAGGCGGCCTACGAGCGCAACAGTTCGGGTGCGCCCCAGTAGCCACACGATCCCTCGGACCTGCGGCAGACCGCGACGACAGCCCCGGCCCCACGGCCGGGGCTGTCCCTTTTTGAGGTTTCGCCAGTAGTCTCGCTGGGATGCTCCGCGACCCCCGCTTCACGACCCGCGCCCGCGAGATCCTCGACTCGTACCGGCGCCTGCTCGGCCGCGACCTCGTCGAGCGGTCCGGCGACGCGGCCGAGGACGCCCGGCGGTTGTTCGACCTGCCGCTGGCCGTACTCGCCCACGACATGTCGCCACAGCCGCTCCTCGACTGGGCGAACCAGGCGGCGGCCCGGGCCTTCGATGCCGCCCCCGAAGCGCTCCTCGGCCGCCCGTCGGCTGAGACGGCCCCGGCCGACGCCGTGGCCGATCGCCGCGCGCTCTTCGACGTGCTCGCCCGGCAGGGCTTCGTCACCGGCTATTCGGGCGTGCGCGTCTCGCTCACGGGCCGCCGCTTCGTGATCGACGACGTCACGGTGCTCGAGGTCACCGACGCCGCCGGCCGCCCGGCCGGCCACGCCGCCGTGATCGGCGCCACCCGCCCCGCGGATGCACAGCACGCGTGACTAGAAGCCCGGAGCGGAAGCGACGGGGCACCGGGGCGTAAACTGTCTCCGCTCGGTCCCGCCGTGTGGCTGCCGCCGACCTGCCTGGGTATGCTTCTGGATTGGTTTCCCGGTCCGAGGACCCGCGGCAGGCATGAGCGATATCCTCTTCCAGTATTACCGCGTCAATCCCACGACGTGGTTCTACCTCTCGTCGCTCCTCTCGATCGCGCTGTTCTTCAAGTTCAACCGCCTCTGGAGCGTGCGAAACCTCGACCTCATCGGGCTGATCCTGTTCGCGCCGGGCCTGCTCGCCGTGGAGTACGGCGGCTTCAAGGCGAGCCCTGCGGTGCAGCAGATGGGGTTCTTGTGGATCTTCGCCGTCTCCGCAGCGTTCCTCCTGCGGATGCTGTTCGACTCCCTGATGGTCCGCCGGCCGCTCCTCGAGCCAAACCTCTCCGTCGGCGGCCTCGTGTTCCTCGGGATCTCGCTGCTTGTGTTCCTCCTTGCCAACGTGATCACCAATCGCCCGCAGCGCGACGACCTCGCCGGTGCCGCGGCGGCCACGAAACTCGGGGAGCGGGCGACCGAGGTCGATGCCGACCAGCTCGCCCGGCTTGGCCCCGGCTACCCCCTGCTCTTCCTCCTGCCGCAACTCTCCACGCAGCGACTGTTCACGCCCGACGCCGCCGGCGACGGTGCCGCCCCGGCGGCCGAGAGCAGCCGCCGGGCCCTCCACGAGACCACCGCCCGCGTGATGGCGATCATCTCGCAGGTGGCGGTCGTGGCCGGCATGGTGGCGATCGGCTGGCTGCACTTCGAGAACGTCAGGCTCGGGATCGCGGCGGCGGTGCTCTACCTGCTCCTCCCCTACACGGCCCTCATGACCGGCCGCGTCGACCATGCGCTCCCTGGCGCGCTCATCGTGTGGGCGATCGCCGCGTATCGCCGGCCGCTCGTGTCGGGCGGGCTCATCGGCCTGGCCATCGGCACGATCTACTATCCCGTGTTCCTCCTGCCGCTGTGGTGCAGCTTCTACTGGGAGCGCGGCATCCGCCGGTTCGGGCTCGGGGTGGCCGCGGCGCTCCTGCTGCTCGTGCTCGCGCTGTTCTTCACATCGCCGAGCGGGGCCGTGTTCGTCGGCCAGCTGCGGCAGATGTTCGGCTGGATCTTTCCCAACGAGGTCTCGCTCGAAGGCTTCTGGGCCCTGCCCTTCAACGACGCCGTGTTTCGCCTCCCGGTGCTCGCCGCCTTCATCGCCATGATGGCCACGCTCGCGATCTGGCCGAGCCCGAAGAACCTGGGCACGCTCCTGAGCTGCTCGGCGGCGGTGCTCCTCGGCAGCCAGTTCTGGAAGGCCCACAACGGCGGCCTGTTCATGGCCTGGTTCCTGCCGCTCCTGCTCCTGGCCGTGTTCCGGCCGAACCTGGAGAACCGCGTGGCGATGCTCGTGCTCGACGCCGAGTGGTTTCCGCGCCGCCGCCGCGCGGCGTGAGGGCCGTTACCTGCGGCGCAGGTCGAGGTCCGCGGGGGCTTCGCGGGCGGCGAGCCAGGCCCGCCACGCGGCGAGGTTCCACTCGAAGTTCACGCCCGCCGAGGCGGCGAGCGTGTCGAGCACCCGCTCGTTCTTCACGGCGATCCTCACCGGCTTCGGCCCCCCGCCGAGCGCGAGGCCGCCGCCCGCAGGCGTGAACGTGACGCTCGTCGCCCCTTCGGCGGTGCCGTCGCCCACCACGCCCACGTGCTGCGTCTCGAGGGCCGCGACGAGCCTGCCAAGCACGATGTCGTCGCGCCGCCAGGGCGAATCCTTCGGCAAGGCCGCGAGCAGGCGGCCGAGGGCATCCGCCGCCCGGTTGATCCGCGCGTTGTCGGGGCTCGCGAGCGCCGCGGTGAAGCCGGCCACCGCCGCCTCGGGGGCGACCCTGGCCAGATGCTCGACGGCCGCGATCCGCGTCTCGGGGTCGGCATGATCGACCGCGACGGCCATGAGCGTTGCCGTCGCGTCACCGGACCGGATGCGGGCGAGCGCCTCGAGAAAGAGCCCGCGGGCCCGTGCCGCCCGATCGGCGGCGACCGCAGCCCCGAGCGCCGGCACCGCCGCGGGATCGGCGATCTCGGCGATCTCCTCGGCAGCCTGCTCTGCCCGCGGCGGCTCGTCGAGTTGGCGGCGCAGCCGCTCGAGGCGGCCCTTCCATTCGGCCCGGGCAAGATGCGCCCGTTCGGCCCGCTCGAGGAGCTCGATCTCCTGCGCGGTCCGCCAGGCTCCGCGGTAGCGCACATACCCGCGCTCCGCCATCGTCTCCTGCTGAGTCTTCGCCGGCACCGACGGCGACTGTGCGAGAGTCACACCTGCGAGGCATGCCATGCAGGCGGCAAGCATTCCCGCGCGATGAGCGAGCGACCGTGCCATTGTCGACGAAGAAAAGACCCGGGGATGCGATGAATCCACAGAGCCCGGAGCGGAAGCGACGGGGCCTGCGTGACGGGACGATTCAGAGCTCATCAGATTCCGCCGGCGGCGTCCTGGATCATCGCCAGATAGGACGAAAAAATCCGGAACACGACAAGGGCGATCAGGCCCGCAACCGCGAGCCACACGAGAAACCCCGTTCCGCGGGCCGCGGCCGCGATCCCGCGCCGGGCCTCGTCGTCGAAGTCGTCAGCCAGCCGCCCGAGCGTCTCCGCGGTCGTACCGGTGAGTTCCCCCACGTCGACCGCCTCCACGAGCCGGCGCGGAAACCGCCCCGAGCCGTGGAGCACATCGGCGAGCGTCGCGCCACCGCGGAGTTTCTCCTCCACGGCGTCGGCATCGAGCGCGAGTCCCGGGGCGACGACCGCCGTCAGCGTCGCGAGCCGGCCGGCCGGCAGCCCGGCACCGCTCGCGAGCCCCGCAGCCCGGCACCACGCCGCCGCCTCGGCCGCGCGGGCGGCCGGCCCCACGACGGGCACGAGCGACACGATCCGCCTCACGAGCCCGCCCGTCCGCCACCGCCCCACGAGGATCCGCGCCCCGATCACGATCGCCGCGGCGAGGGCCACGAGCAGCACGATGTAGGTCGCGAGCCCCCTCGGCCCCGCGAGACCCGTGCCGAGAAGATCGATCGGCCGGCCGGCCGCATCGCGGAGCAGCCCGGCGAGCAGGATCAGGATGCCGACGACGATCGCCGCCACGGTGAGTTGGAACGCCGGCTGAGCCAGGCTCTGTCGCAGCGCCCGCCGCGCACGGATGCCGGCCCGGAGCGTCTCGGAGATGTCGCGGAGCATCTCCGGCTCGTGGCCCGTCTCGTCGCCGACTGCAGCCATGCCACGCACGAACGGCGGGAATGCCGACCCCGCAGCCGCGAGCGCAACGCCGAGCCCGGCGCCGTCCGCGAGCGCGGCCGCCACCGCATCCATCGCCGGCCGCCACCGCCTCGGCGCCCGGGCCGCCTCGCCGGCCCAGGCCCGGCGCAGGTCGATGCCCGCCCCGAGCGCCGTCGACAGCCGGCCGAGCATGTCGGCCAGGAACGCGTCGGGCAGGTGGCGGCGCAGCGGCATCTCGATCCCGGCGGACGAGCGATTGCACTCCCTTCTAACACACCGCGGGCGCATCTGCTAAAAACCCGCCATGCCCGCCACCGCCACGAAACTTCACTGGCCCACCGTCGCCATCGTGGGCGTGGGATTGATCGGCGGATCGGTCGGCCTCGCGCTCCGCTCGCGGCGGCTGGCGGCCCGCGTGATCGGCGTCGGCCGCTCGACGGTGTCGCTCGCCGAGGCCAAGCGGCTCGGAGCCGTCACCGAGACGACCACCGACCTGGCCGAAGCCGCCGCGGAGGCCGATGTCGTCGTCGTCGCCACCGGCGTGGCCTCGATTCCAGGCCTGCTCGACGCCGCCGACGCCGCGGTGCGTCAAGGCACGCTGCTCACCGATGCCGGGAGCACGAAGGCCTCGATCGTCGCCGCCTGGGAGAAGCGGCGCCGCACGCGCCGCGGCCGGTTCGTGGCCGCCCATCCGATCGCGGGCAGTCATCGCCGCGGGCCGGCCGCCGCCGCGGCCGATCTGTTCACCGGCCGCGTCACGGTCGTCACGCCCGGGAAGTTCACCCCCGCCGCCGATAGCGAGGCCGTGGGCGGATTCTGGGCGGCGCTCGGGGCCACGGTGTTCATGATGCCGCCGAAGGATCACGACCGACTGCTCGCGGCCACGAGCCACGCGCCCCACGTGCTCGCCGCGGCACTCGCGGCCGCCACGCCGCCGGAGGCGCTCGAGCTCACGGCCGGCGGCTGGCGCGACACCACGCGGATCGCCGCCGGCGATCCCGACCTGTGGGCCGACATCCTCCTCGACAACGCGCCGTTCGTGGCGAAAGCCCTCTCGCGCGTGGCGGCGTCCACTGAGAAGATGCTCGCCGCCCTCGAGAGAGGAGACCGCCGCAAGCTCGTGGCCCTCCTCGCAGCCGCCAAGGAACACCGCGATGCTGTGGGAAGTTGACGTCTCGCTGCGCGACCCGGACGCCGACCATGCCGCCCGCGCCGTCGTGGCCGGCGCTGCCGAACTCGGCATCTCAGGCTGCACCCGGGCCCGCACGGCCACCGGCTGGCTCATCGAGGGGGAGATCTCGCGGGCCGACGCCGAGCGGCTCGCCGCCCGGCTGCTCACCGACCCGGTCACCGAATCGTTCACGCTCGCCGCGGTCGGCGACCCGTCGCTCCGCTCCGGGCCTGCGGGGCTCCCCACGGCGGTCCACGTGCTGCCGCGGGCCGGCGTGACCGATCCGGCCGGACAGAGCGCCTGCGAGGCGCTCGCGCTTCTGGGCGTGCGGCCGACCGCGGTCCGTAGCGTCCGCAAATACTGGCTGCCTGCCATCGAAACGGCGGCCGCCGAGCGGCTGGCCTGGAAGCTGCTCGCGAGCGAGGCGATTCACGACGTCGTGATCGGCCCGCTTTCGCTGACGACGCTCGCGGGAGGGAAGCCGTGGACGTTCGCGCAGGAGGCCGTGCGACTCGACGGGCTCGACGACGCCGCGCTCACGAAGCTCAGCCGCGACCGCTCGCTCGCGCTCACGCCGCGCGAACTCGCCGCCGTCCGTGACCACTTCCGCGGGCTCGGCCGCGATCCGTTCGAGATCGAGCTCGAGACGATCGCTCAGACCTGGAGCGAACACTGCTGCCACAAGACGCTCGGCAGCCCCGTGGACCACGAGGGGCCGGCAGGCATGTCCCGCTACGACAACCTGCTCAAGGAGACCGTGTTCGCCGCCACGCGCACGATCCGGGAGAAGCTCGGGGCGAAGGACTGGTGCGTGAGCGTGTTCCGCGACAATTCGGGCGTGGTGCGGTTCGACGGCGACCACGACATCTGCGTGAAGGTGGAGACGCACAACCATCCGTCGGCCATCGAGCCCTACGGCGGCGCCGCCACGGGGCTCGGCGGCGTGATCCGCGACGTGCTCGGCACAGGCCTGGGCGCGAAGCCGATCGCAAGCCTCGACGTGTTCTGCGTGGGTCCGCCCGACACGCCCGCGGCCGACCTGCCGCCGGGCGTGATCCATCCGCGCCGGCTGCTCGCGGGCGTGGTGGCGGGCGTGCGCGACTACGGCAACCGGATGGGCATCCCCACGATCGCCGGCGCCGTCGCGTTCGACCCCGGCTACCTCTGCAACCCGCTCGTGTTCTGCGGCACCGTGGGCATCATGCCGCGCGGTGCGGCGGAGGCGGCGGTGCAGCCCGGCGATCTCGTGGTCGTGGCCGGCGGCCGCACCGGCCGCGACGGGATCCACGGGGCCACCTTCTCGAGCATCGAGCTTTCGAGCGCGAGCGAGACACAGTCGGGCGGGGCCGTCCAGATCGGCCACGCGATCCACGAGAAGACGCTCACCGACTTCGTGCTCGAGGCAGCGCGGCAGCAGCTCTTCCACGCGATCACCGACTGCGGCGCCGGTGGGCTCTCGAGCGCCGTGGGCGAGATGGGGGCGAAACTGGGGGCGACGGTCGACCTCGACAAGGTGCCGCTCAAGTACGACGGTCTCTCCGCGACCGAGGTGTGGATCTCGGAGGCGCAGGAGCGGATGGTGCTCGCCGTGGCGCCGGCCGACTGGGAGAAGCTCGCGCAGGTGGCGGCCGCCGAAGGCGTGGAGGCCACGGCGATCGGCATGTTCACCGGCTCCGGCCGCCTCCTGCTGCGCTGGGAGGGCCGCACGGCTGGCGAGCTCGACTGCCACTTCCTCCACGAGGGACGGCCGAAGCTCCGGCTCGAGTCGCGGTTCGTGCCGCCGCCGGCCGAGCCCGTGCGCTGGACGGCCGGGGCCGGCGACCTCGGGGCGGCGCTCCTCGACGTGCTCGCCCTGCCCGACGTCGCGAGCAAGGAATGGATCATCCGGCAATACGACCACGAGGTGCAGGGTGCGAGCGTGGTGAAGCCGCTGCTCGGCCCCGGCGGCGGCCCCGCCGACGGCACCGTGATCCGCGGCGTGCTCGGCCGCGACCGCGGCATCGTGCTCGGCGTCGGCATTCGCCACCGGCTCGGCACGCGCGATCCTTATCAGATGGCGGCCGGCGCGATCGTGGAGGCGATCGCCAACGTCGTGGCCTCGGGCGCCGATCCCGACCGCATCGCCCTCCTCGACAACTTCTGCTGGGGCGACACCCGCCGCCCGGAGTCGCTCGGCACCCTCGTGGAGGCCTGCCGTGCCTGCCACGACACGGCGCTCGAGTTCCTGGCGCCGTTCGTGAGCGGCAAGGACAGCCTCAACAACGTGTTCGCCTGGACGGATGCCGCCGGCAGGCAGCGGGAGCTCTCGATCCCGCCCACGCTCCTGGCGACGGCGATGGGGCAGCTCGACGATGTGAAGCGGGCCGTCACGCCCGATCTCAAGCGGCCGGGCGATCGTCTCGCCGTCGTGGGCCTGTCGCGCGACGACCTCGCCGGCAGCCAACTCGAACTCACCGGCCGTGTCGGCGGCGGCCGCGTGCCCACCGTCGACGCTGCCGCCTGCCGCGCCGTGTTCCACGCGATCGCCGCGGCGGGCCGTGCCGGAGTGCTCGCCAGCTGCCACGACTGCTCCGACGGCGGCCTGCTCGCGGGCCTCGCCGAGATGGCGATCGGCGGCGGGCTCGGCGCGACGATCGACCTCGACGCCGTCCCCGCCGAGGTCGCAGCCGGAGCGGCGCGGCCGCTCGCGGTCGCCTTCACCGAGACGCCGGGCCGGTTTCTGTGCGCGGTCCCCACGGCCGCCGCCGAGACGTTCGCGGCCGCGATGCAGGGCGTGCCGTGGGCCTGGGTCGGCGTGGTGCGCGCCGAGCCCGTGCTCGAGATTGCGGCCGCGGGCACGACCTCGACAGTGACCGTGGAGCAGTTGGCCCGCGCGTGGCGCGGGGATGCCGCGGACGGCGCAAGGAGGGCCGGCTGATGCTCTCGCCCCGCGCCCTCGTCCTGCGTGCCCCGGGCACCAACTGTGACTACGAGACGGCCCACGCCTTCGAGCGGGCCGGCGCCATCGCCCGCCGCGTGCACGTGCGGGCCCTCGCGGAGAAGCCCACGCTCTTCGACGACGTGCAGATCCTCTGCATCCCCGGCGGATTCTCCTACGGCGACGACATCGCCAGCGGCCGGATCTTCGCGCTCGAGCTCGCGCTGCGGCTCGGCGACGCCCTCCGGTCGTTCCGCGACCGCGGCGGTCTCGTGCTCGGGATCTGCAACGGCTTCCAGGTGCTCCTGCAGACGGGGCTGCTCCTGGCCGACGACGCGGGGCGGCCGCGGGCCTCCCTCGCGCACAACCGTACGGGGCAGTTCATCGACCGCTGGGTGCGGCTCGCGGTGCGCGGCACGAAGTGCCCGTTCCTCCACGGGCTCGATGCGCCGTTCGACCTGCCGATCGCGCACGGCGAGGGCCGGTTCGTGGCCGCGTCGCGGGCCGATCTCGACGCCTTCGACGCGGCCGGCCAGCTCGTGCTGCGCTACGCGGCCGATCCCGCCGGCCACTCCACGAATCCCAATGGGGCCGAGGCCGACGTCGCCGGCGCCTGCGACGCCACGGGCCGCGTGTTCGGCCTGATGCCGCATCCCGAGCGGTTCATCGACGCCACGCAGCATCCGGCCTGGAACGGCCGGCTCGACGCCGGCGCCGCGGGCGCGGGCCTCGCCGTGTTCGCCAACGCCGTGAAGGCGGTATCGGCGTAACCCTGGTCCAGCCCCGGTGGCGTTGACCCGGCGCGGCGGCGGCCGCTACCCTCCCCGCCCCATTCGCCCGGTTTTGCCTGCCCTCGTGTGTGAAGGAGTCCAGCGGCGATGCGCCGAGCCTCGAGCAAGGTCGCGTGCGCGGCGGCCTGCGCCTGCGCGCTGGCCGGCTGCCGGTTCACCCTGGTGGCGGACGAAAGCTGGCCGTGGCGGCAGACGGAGCCGACGGAGGCCGCCCACGCGGCGGCGCACAAGCCCGCTCCGAAGACGGTGCCCGTGGAGGTCGTCTTCGCCCGCACCGACGATCACGATGCCGGCTGGCAGGACGAGCTCTGGAACCTCGCCGACGAGCAGGCGTTCGACCATGCGCTGCGGCGGCGGCTCGCCGCGAATGGACTGCGGGCGGGGCTCGTGACGGAGCCGTTGCCGCCGGCGCTCGCGGCCCGGCTCGAACCGCAGGTGGCGGCCGAAGCCGACGATCTTCCCATGGCCGCGGCCGACCGCCCGGCCGTCACGCGACGGTTTCTCAAGCTCCTGCCGGGCCGCGACAACGAGCTCATCGCCGCCGCCGGCCTCGACGAACTGATCCTGCTCGAGCACGACGGCACTGAGGTGCAGGGCGACACCTATCGCGATGCGACCACGTACTTCGCGCTCAAGGCCTGGCCGGCGGCCGACGGGCGCGTGCGCATCGAGCTCGTGCCCACGGTGAAGCACGGGCCGCTCGAACGGGCGTGGGTCGGCGAAGAAGGGGCCTTTCGCCTCGAGACCGGACAGAAGCGGCAGCCCTTTGAACGTCTCGCGATCACGGCGGCGATCCCACAAGGCAGCATGCTGATCCTCGGGCCCGCTGGGGATGCGTCGTCGACCGTGGGCGATGCCTTCTTCGGCGCCGACGCGTCGCGCCGCGGCCGCCGGCTGCTTGCCATCCGGCCCGATGGGCGGCCGACCGACCCGCTGTTCTTGGAGGACGCTGCCGCTCAGGGCCCTTCGGCGTCGGCAAGCGCGGCAAACTGAGCCGACCCTGCGGACCGACGGTCGAAGCGCGCATGGCAGGCTGCGGGATTTGAGTAGCCGAGGAGCGTGGCCATCGGCAAGGGTGGGCATGCCGATGCGATCCGGTCGATGTCACCTGACGACCGTTGGCCGCTCGGGCCGACGGAATCCAGTCAGGGAAGGCCGTTATGAGCGCCCCGAAATCCGACCGTCGTCTGGGGGCCCGCTCGCAACGACCGAAGGCGACGACCGTGTTCGCCGCTGCGTTTCTCGCCGGCGCGGCGGCAGCCGTGGGCCTCAACCGCACGCTCGACGTGCACCTCGCCCAGCGAAAGCCACGGGTTGAGAGCGAGCCGATCTTCGTCGCCCTCCGTAGCCTGCCGCAGGGCGCGCCCCTGACCGTGTGGGACGTCGCCCTCCGCGACTGGCCCAAGGCGATGCTGCCAGCCGCGGCGCTCCGCCCGCGCGACTCGTTCGACGGAATGGTGCTCAAGCACCCCATCCGGGAAGGCCAGCCGATCCTGAGTGTCCAACTCGTGAAGGTCTCCACGCCGGGCGAAAGCCAGGTGGCGGAGGCGGCGGCTGCGCCGGCGGCGAAGGCTCCGTCTGCCGATGTCACTCCCGCCCAGCAGACCGATCTCTGGGCGCCTGCCGAGGTCCCGGCGCCCGCGATCCAGCCGGCCGACAGCGTGTCGCAGACCGCGCCCCCCTCGAGCGAGCCGGAGACCACTGTCCCGGAGACAACGACGGTGGCGGCCGCGGGCGATGCGACTGCCACGAATGCGGTTCTGGCAGAGCCGACCGAGCCCGCGGTGGAGCAGCAGCCAGCAGCGCCGACCGAGGCCTTGGCCGAGGAGGCCCCGGCCGCGGCGATATCCGCCGACGCCGAGCCAGCCGAGACCGCGGTGCCGGCGCCGGTGGTTGCCGAGCCGGTGGTCGTCGCCACCACGGCGGCCACCGACATCGACGACGTGATCGCGCCGGTGGCCAATGCCACGGAGGCCGGCGTCACGCCGGCCCGCGAGACGGTGATGCGGTATCTGGTCGTGCCGGAGCGGATCGCCCTCGAGGCTGATCGCTCGTTCGTTCCTCCTGCGGAGCCTGAGCAGAAGGGCAAAGCCGCAGGAGAGGCAATCGCCCAGACGCCATCCACTCAGTCGTCCTCGCCCGCCGCACAATCCAAGGCGCAGCAGGGCCGTACCGACCGCCCGGCCACGCGCACCTCGGCGAACCGCGACCGGCAGCCGCAGCGGCCACCGCGATCGGCCGTGGGGCAGTCGGCTCCGGCGAAGCAGCCTGAGAAGCAGTCGTTCCTGCGGTCGATGATGCCGAGCCTGTCGCTGGGGATGGGCGCGGTGGAGCCCTCACCGAAATCCAACGCCAAGCCGAAGACCGCTGCCCAACCCGATTCGAAGCCCGAACAAGCGCCTCGGTCCACGTTCCGCGGCTTCGGGCTGTTTCGCTGACGTCGTCAGGGCTCGATCACGATCTTGCCGCCGACGGCGCCCGACAGGCCGACGGTGCTCTCCTCCTGGAGCCGGTGGGCCTCGGCGGTGCGGGCGAGTGGCAGGACGCGGTCGATCGGCACGCGAAGTCTGCCGGCGGCGAGCCAGCGGTTGATGTCGGCGGCGGCGGCGGCCTGGCGATGGCTGTCGGCCTTGAACATCACGAAGCCGAAGAGCCGGCAGCCCTTCACGTAGAACGGCCCCACAGGGAACGGGGGGCGGGCGTCGCGGCCCGCCATGATCACCATCCGCCCCCCGTCGGCGAGCAAGGCGACGGCCTGATCGAACCGCGGCTCGCGCTGCGTCTCCCAATACACGTGCACGCCCCCCGGAGCGGCGTCGAGGACCGCCGCCGCGAGATCGTCGCGCCGGTAGTCGAGCACGATATCGGCGCCGAGATGGGCCACGCGTTCGCGCCGTTCGGGCGAGCCCGCCGTCGCGATCACGCGGGCGCCGAGAATCTTGGCGATCTGCACGACCGCCGAGCCGACGCCCCCCGAACCGCCATTCACGAAGATGGTCTCGCCGCGGGCCAGCCCCACGCTGTCGACCAAGCCGAGATGGGCGGTGATCGACACGAGGGCCGCGGCGGCGGCGTCGCGGTCGGACACGTCGGGCGGCGTCGGATAGAGCCAGCGGGCGTCGACGGCCGCGAGTTCGGCGAATGTGCCCTGCCGGCTGAGCACGCCCTGGTTCGAGCCCCACACACGCATGCCGGGCACGACGCCGTCGACCTCCCGGCCCACCGCGACGACCTCCCCCGCAAGGTCGCAGCCGACGACAAACGGAAACTCGAGCGGCATCGCCACCGTGCCGCCACGGATGTAGGTGTCGATCGGGTTCACCGCGCAGGCCCGCACGCGGACGAGCGCCTGCCGCGGGCCGGGCACCGGATCGGGGAGGTCTGCGACCGTGATCACGTCGGGCGGGCCGGTGCGGGTGATAAATGCAGCCTTCATGGCTGTGCCGGCCCTGTGCGCGTGGCAGCGTCGCGAAGGGCCGACGACCGCCCGGCCGACCAGAGGACGATCGCCGCGCCGGCGGCGGCCAGACCGGCCCCCGCGGCCACGAGGTTCAGCACGCTCCGCATGCCGTCTGCAAACCGGGCCCGGCGCAGGATGACCTGCTCCTCATCGGCAGGCGGCCGGCGCACGCCCGCTCGGGAGAAACCCTCGCTCCAGATCTTGTAGACCGCGAGGTCATCGGCTGACAGCATCGCGGATCGCAGCAGCGCCTCGTCCACGGCGACGCCCGAATCCCGTGCTATCCACAGCCCGCCGATCCACGAGGCCGCGGCGACGAGGGCTCCGACGAGAACGACGGCATGCGTTGGTCGCCACGTCTTCCTGGAGCCGCTTTCCCCGCGGTCCTGCCGCCTGAGGCGGCCGAGATCGCGGAGTTTTGGGACGGCGAGCGTGCGGCCGCAGCGCGGGCAGACGACGCTGCCCCCAGCCTGCCCGGCAGTGACGGCGACCTCGGCGGAACATTCGCAGGGGAGAAGAAAAGCTGTCATGGAGTGGGAGGCACGGACGGGAGGTCGGCCCGCAGACCTTCGCCGGACGGATTTTTTTACCATTCCCCGGCGATTTTTCTAAAAATTTCGCCGTTTCGAGGAAAAAAAAGTTGGCCTTCCGCGCCCCGCAGGCCCATAATCGTTCGCCTTTCGAAACCCCCGCCAGCGCCGATGGCAGCTCTCCTCCCATTTCCGGGGCCGCAGGTTCCCCAAACCACCCCGGCCCCGCGTGGAGAACGTGTTTTTTTGACCACTGGACTTGGCCGCGCCTTGAATCAGACTGACGGCCACACGAAAGATGCACTCGGCAGTATGACGGGGTGCGATCGGATCGGCACCCCAGATGGACAGCCACATTCCGGGCCCCGCGTCCGGGAACTTTCTTGACCCTTGCTTGATTCTTGAAGGAGCAATGCCTTGTACGACTCGCTGCTGGATGAACTCGAGGACGACGTCGTCTCCAATCCCCAGGAGGTGGAGGACCTGACGGTGAAGGTGGTCGATGCCGAAGAGGCCGACGCCGAACTGCTCGTCGACGAGGAAGCCGGCCCCCTCCCCGAGGGCGAGATCGAGGCCGAGGCCGAGGCCGAACTCGAGGCCTCGAGCGAGGCGGAGGAGTCGCTCATCGAGCAGGTGGAAAACTGGTCGGACGACCCGGTCCGCATGTACCTCACGCAGATGGGCGAGATCCCGCTGCTGACCCGGGCCCAAGAGATCCACCTCGCCCGGCAGATCGAGACCACGCGGGCCCAGTTCCGCGCCAAGTTGCTCGAGTGCGAGTATGTCTGCCAGCAGGCGTTCAAGGTGCTCTCGCGCGTCCATCGCGGCGAACTCCCCTTCGATCGCACGGTGCAGGTCTCGGTGACCGACCGGCTCGAGAAGGAGCAGATCCTCGGCCGGCTCCCGCACAACCTGCGGACGCTCGAGGTGCTGCTCAAGCAAAACAAGGCCGACTACCGCATCGCGCTCTCGAAGAAGCGGAAGATGGCGGAGCGGCGCGAGGCCTGGGCCCGGCTCGGCCGCCGGCGCCGTCGCTGCGTGCGGCTCATCGAGGAGCTCGGCCTGCGCACGCAGCGGATCGAGTCGCTGATCCCGACGCTCGAGGGCTTCGTCGTCCGAATCAAGGAGCTCAAGACGAAGATCGACGCCCACAAGAAGTCGAAGCAGCCGCCGGCCGCCCGCCAGAAGCTCGTCGACGAATACCGCATGATCCTCAAGGCCTGCCAGGAGACGCCGAAGAGCCTCAAGCGGCGCGTGGCCGAGATCCGGCAGATCTACGCCCACTACCAGAAGGCCAAGCGGGGCCTCTCCGAGGGCAATCTCCGGCTCGTGGTGTCGATCGCCAAGAAGTATCGCAATCGCGGCCTCTCGTTCCTCGACCTCATCCAGGAGGGCAACGCGGGGCTGATGCGGGCGGTCGACAAGTTCGAATACCGCCGCGGCTTCAAGTTCTGCACCTACGCCACGTGGTGGATCCGGCAGGCTATCACCCGTGCGGTGGCCGACCAGAGCCGCACGATCCGCATCCCGGTGCACATGGTGGAGACGATGAGCCGCGTGCGCAACGTCGCCCGCACGCTCCTCCAGGAATACGGCCGCGAGCCGACGATCGAGGAGATCGCCGCCCGGGCCGGCACGCCGGTGGACGAGACGCGACGCGTGACGGCGATGAGCCGCTACCCGATCAGCCTCGACCGCCCGGTGGGCAACAGCGAAGACAGCCACTTCGGCGACCTGCTCCCCGACCAGGGTGCCGAGAACCCGGCCGTGGGCGCCGCCCAGGAGATGCTCCGCAACCGGATCGCGAAGGTGCTGAAGTCGCTCTCGTACCGCGAGCGCGAGATCATCAAGCTCCGCTACGGCCTCGGCGACGGCTACAGCTACACGCTCGAGGAGGTGGGCCACATCTTCAAGGTGACGCGCGAGCGAATCCGGCAGATCGAGGCCAAGGCCGTGCGCAAGCTCCAGGCCCCGGCCCGCAGCGAAGAACTCTCAGGCTTCCTGGATTAGGGTTCGCGCACGCTCGCCGGCTCGTGACTGCCCAGACCCTCTCGCTTGACGTTCGCCTCGGCCCTCCAGGCCTCGGCTCTCTGCGTGTCCGCTTCGCTTTCGGCATCCATGCCTGCGCTCGCTCCCACAGCCCGCTCTATGGTCCGGGCAGCCCCGATCCTCCTCAACTGGAAAGGGGAGGATCGGGGTCGACCCCTACCATTGAGACGGCGTATTTGACCAGCGGAG
>JBJSZP010000479.1:0-2586 GCA_046090365.1 Planctomycetia bacterium | reverse complement strand
GGACTTCGGTACGGGCGCCCTGGGCGACATGGCCTGCCACATGCTCACGGTGCCCTTCGCCTCGTGTGGCCTGCGCGACCCCGTGTCGGTGGTGGCCCGGACCACGGGCCACGATTTCGACAGTTTCCCGGCGAGTTCGATTATCAAGTTCGAGTTTCCCGAGACGTCCGAGCGGCCGGCCATTCCGTTTTGGTGGTACGACCGCAAGGGCAACAAGCCGCCGGCCGACGTGTTCGCGAAGTGGGGCATCGACACGGTGGCCGACAGCGGCGTGCTCGTGGTGGGCGAGAAGGGGGCCTTCTACTCGAGCGACGACTACTGTGGAAAGTACGAACTCAAGGGCGTGGAGAAGGTGCAGGCCGACTTTGAGCCCGCCGAGGCCACCGGCAAGGGGAACGATGTCGACAACATGTTCGAGCTGTTCCGCGCCAAGCAGGCGGGCGACCCGAAGATCGCGAAGTCCAACTTCGTGGACCGCGCGGGCCCGCTCACCGAGACGATCCTGCTCGGCAACCTCGCCGTGTGGGCGGCCGCCCAGGGCGGCCCCGGCGGCGCGATGGGCGAGTGGGGCGAGAAGGTGGAGTGGGATGCGAAGAACCTCCAGGTCACGAACCTCGCGGCGCTCAAGACGCCCCGCGTGGCCGAACTCATCAAGCCCGTCTATCCCGCCGGCTACACGCTCGACACCTGAACGCAGCCCCGCACGCTGAAGAAGAGGATGCGATGGCAACGGCCCTGCGCAGATCGATGCACCGGGAAAAACTCGTGGTGATGGTGGCCGTGCTCTGCGGCATCGGCGGCACGCCTTCGCTGGCTGACGATGCCGTAGTTCTCGAGCGGCTCGCGGAGGTCGGCGCGAAGACCTCCTTCGCCGACGGCGACGCCCGGCACATGACGGAGATCGTAGTCGCCGACGGCTCGCAGCTGACCACCGCCGACATCGCCGCGATCGGGCGCCTGCCCGGGCTGCGGAAGCTGCAGATCCACAACTGCCGCACCCTCGACGACGCGGCCGTCGAGTCGCTCGTCGGGCTCGAGCATCTCGACACGCTGGCCCTCACCAACAGCTCGCTCACCGACGCCGCCGTGGAGACGATCGCCCGGGCGTTTCCCGACCTCGTCGACCTCGACCTGTCGTCGAACGCCAACCTGACGAGTGCGGCGCTCAAGTGGATCTCGGGCCTGCAGAACCTGGAGCGGCTCGGGCTCCTGCAGAACCGGTTCAACGACCTCTACACGCGGCGGCTCGCCAAACTCCAGGCGCTCGAGGTGCTCGACCTCCGCGGCAACATGGAGGCCGGCGACATGACGCTCGACGTGCTGGGCAAGCTGCCGAAGCTGCGGGCCCTCAAGCACCGCAGCACGGCCGTCACCGACGACGGCATCGAGCGGCTGGCGGCCAGTCGCTCGCTCACCGCCCTGCTGCTTCAGGACTTCGCGATCACCGACGCCGCCGGCCCGGCGCTCGCCCGCATCGGCACGCTCGAGTCGCTGGAAGTGTTCCGCTGCCAAGGATTCGGCTCCGAGGGCGTGCGGTCCCTGGCCTCGCTCAAAAACCTCGGCCGCCTCACGCTCCGCGACCTACCCGAGGTGGGCGACGCAGGCCTCGCCGTGCTTGCCGACCTCCCGGCTCTCGAGCGGCTCACGCTCCACGAACTGGCGTCGGTCGGCGACGAGGGCCTGCGGCATCTGGCCGCAGTGAAGGGTCTCGAGGTGCTCGACATCTGGAGCCTGCCGAAGATGACCGACGCCACGATCGACGTGATCGCGACGCTCCCGGCGCTCAAGGAACTCTCGCTCCGCGAAACGGGCGTCACCGACGCCGGCCTGGCAAAGCTCGCCGCCCTCCCGGCCCTCGAGTCGCTGACCTTCAAGGACAACGGCCCGCTCACACCCGCGACCCGCGAGAAGCTCGCGGCCCGGAAGTGGAAGAAGCTCGACCTCGGCACGAAGTGATCCGCGTGATTTAGCCCACCGGCTTCGGGCTCCCCATATCCCGTCGCCGGACGCTCACTGCGCCCCCGACCAATCCGCCTGCGGCGGATCGGTGCCCGGGGCTTCGTTCGCTCGGAGTCACAGGCGCTGCGCCATCCATGGCTCCGCTGGTGACTCACGCCGGCTCAATGGTAGGGGCAACCCCTCGCCTCCCCGTTCCAGTTGAGGAGGCTTCGGGCTCCCCGTGTCCCGGAGTAGGCGTATGTAGGCAAGCGCAGCCATGGATGGCGCAGCGCAGCCGGAGTCGAGTGAACGGAGGCCTGGACGGCCGCAGTGAACGTCCGGCGACGGGATACGGGGAGCCCGAAGCCGGCGCGCGTTCAACGAGACTATCGGCGCGGCTGGCGGTTCCAGGCGAGGCCGTAGCGCTTTTCGAGGCTCGTGAGCCAGTCGCCGAACGAGCGGGAGAACTCGGTCTGGGCCACGGCGCCGATGCGCCGCGGATCGGAGCGGGTCTCGATGAACTTCGTGCGCAGGTCCGTGGCGGGCGGGTCGAGCGAGTCGAGCCGGATCGCGTAGCACACGGGCCGTGGCTCGTTGAACGCGACGCCGGCCTGGCCGGGCTCGAGGCCGAACACCGACGCCATGAAC
>JBJSZP010000478.1:0-1760 GCA_046090365.1 Planctomycetia bacterium | reverse complement strand
TCGCCTTGCGGCGGCGGGATTGCCGGCGCGTTGCCAGGCTTTGTAGGCCAGCAAGCGCGCGTCGGTGGCGAGGTCGGGCCGGCCGTCGGTGTCGGCCCGGGCGGCGATCCGCTCGGCCGCCTCGGCCAGTCGGCCTGCGCGGCCCGGGTCGAGGGCTCGCAGCGGGATCTCGCCGAGGGATTCGAGTTCCGCGGCGAGTTCATCCACGTCGAATACGGCCGACGTGAGCGTGATCGCCCGGCTCACGATCTCGGCGCTGCCGGCAGCGGCACCGAGGCGGCGGGCCTCGTCGAGCAGCAGCCACTTGAGGGCCGGCTCGGTCTCGTCGTGGGCCGCGTCGAGGAGCATGGTGGCGGCGGTGCGGGCGCCGGCGGCGGTCTCGGTGTGGGAGAGCGGCCCCTTGAACCGGGCGTTGAGGGCGGCCCGGGCGTCCACGAGCTCGCGCTTCGATGGCGGCGCGGCGAGCGTGGGAGACGCGGCGAGCTGCCGCATTGTGGGCCGTTCCTCGGCGCTCGCGGCCGTCGTGAGCAGGGCTGCGAGGACGAGGGCGAGGAGGGGCATACGTAGGACAGACGTCTCGACTATCGGTTTCGCGCTGTTTGTGGACAGGCGAGACGCCTGTCCTACTACCGACGCGGATAGAAGTGCGACAGGTTCTGATACGTCGAAGCGTGACCCGTCGGCCGGATCGTCTCGTCGATCTGACGGCCGCGGGTGTCGCGCTGGATCTGCTGCACCTGGTTTTGCAGGCGGTTGAGTTGCCGCGACTGCCCCATCTGTTCGATCACCTGCTGCTGCTGCTGAAGTTGTGGCTGGACGAGCTGTTGGTACACAAGGGGCATAGTGCCTCCGTTGTTTGGATTGATACCACCACCTGTGCCTTGATTTCCCAACATCTGATAGGGGCTCACGGCAGGGCGAGAGTAAATGTTGGAGAATGGCAATTTCCCATTCCCTTGTGCCGATGCGACTTGAGCCATAACAACAAATAAAGGCAGGGCCAATGCCACGGCTGCCATCATCGCCAGACGAATTCGTCTCATGGGAAATCCCTCTATCCGATTGTCTTTCACCGCTCGACTGTTGCCGTCGTCCAGGCCCCGTCGCTTCCTCTCCGGGCTTCTGGGGGTTTCCCAATGCCCTTGGCAAGCACCACAAGTATACGCCCGGCCTCACTCCGCGTCGTCATACTGGGAGATGACCGCCTCCATCAGCATCCGGATGCCGGCCTTCAGCACCGGCTTGTCGTGGATCCAGGCGGCAAACTCCTCGCCGTGGGCCAGGTAGGCCTGCTGCAGCCAGCCCGGGGCCTGCGTCATCAACCAAGCCCGGAACAGCAGCCAGCGGGGGTTCTCAGCCCCATACACCTCGCGGGCCACCCAGCAGACCCCGAAGTTCGGATTGAAGCCGAATGGGAACCTGTTGATCTGCTGCACGGTGCTCGAGCCGAGCAGGGCGAAGCCAAACATCCGCTCGAAGGGAGCGGTCCACTTCTCGATGAGGCTGTTGAACGCGATCATGTGGTCCTGGGCGATAAACACGCGGTCACCCGGGAGGATCTGGTAGTTGGTGCCGGTGGCGGCCCCCTTCATGATCGCCTCGATGTCCACGGGCAGGATCTGGTCGCAGCCCACGCCCGAAGGGGCCGGCCGGGCGATCCACACATCCTTGCTCGAGAGCCGTGAGAGGCCGTTGATCTGGGCGATCGCGTCGAGCACGGTCTCGTTGCCGGTCACGGGGAAGCGGGCAATGTTGTCTCC
>JBJSZP010000477.1:0-2724 GCA_046090365.1 Planctomycetia bacterium | reverse complement strand
GTGCCCGGGCTTTTCAAGCGCCGCCAGGGCTGCACAGCAGGCGACGGCCGTGACGAGCCATCCTGCCGACCGACGCGCCTCGCGCCCCCGGGATCGCCGAGGGATCAGGCGAAACACCACACGACTCATGCTGAAACTGTCGCCTAGGTCGACGAAATCGTGACCGCGGCCCCGACCACTACAGTCGGCGCAAGCAGCCCCATCCACACAATCGACAAACCCGGGCCGTGGCTGTGGTCATAAACTCCACGGCATCGATTGGCGGTGGCGACAAACGCCCCCTAGGCCCCGCACCTTCCCCAGTTCTCCCTGCCGCTCTCTCTACGGCCTTCGGGCATGGCGTGTTTCGCGCCGCGGGTCAGCAGCAGCCGGTGTCGCCCACCTTGCACTTGTCGGGCGCCAGGCAGGCCGTGTGCTTCGTGCCGAGATAGAAGAGCAGGCCCGACGGCGTCACGTCCATGCCTCCGATCGGATACTGGGAAATCACGCCCTCCTCATACTCGACCTCGACGGGCAGGTCGTCGGACCCGAGCAGTGGAGCGGCGATCGTCATGATCGACGCCAGTTTCGTCGTCTCCAGCCGATGATCGACGTCGTTCGCCACCCACACCTGCAGGACGCAGGCTTTGGTGGACCGCACCGTGCCGCCACAGTCGATGAAGTCCTTCTGCACCCTGCCCACCTCGGTGATGTGGTAGTGGGCGGGCACGAACGATTTGTCGGGCAGCATCCAGTGCATCTTCGCATCCGGATGGCCTGCGAGCGCGTCTCGAAACTCCTTCACAGTCATCGGTTGGCCTCGAACTTTCAGCGGAAGAGCGGGAGATTGGCGATCCGGCGGTCGATCTCGCGGAGCAGCCGCTGCGTTTCCGCGCCGCCGATCCCGCCGTAGGTCGCCTGCAGATCGTCGCGGGAGATGCCCTCGGGGAGTTCGGCGAGCGACGGGAGCAGGTCGGCGACCTCCACCCCCCGCGCCACGCGCGTCTGGATCGCATGCGCCGATTTCGAGTTGCGCGTCGCCACGCTCGCGAGCCGGATACCGGCCGTGTTGGCCGCCATGTCGACGAACGAAAATCCCGATCCGCCGGGCGTCGAGTCCATCGCCTCCTTCGACAGCCCCACCGCCAGCGACCGCTGCTCGTCGGAGAGCACCGCAAGCGCGGCGCTCACCCAGAAATGCTGCGAGAGATCGCCGCGGCCGCCGAGCCGGATCCGCTGCCGGAGCCTGTTTCGCTCGTCACCGGGCCCGAGGTCGAGGTCGCGGCCGCCCACCCGGGCCACGTTGTCGTCGCCGAGGATCTTGCCGAGCGCGAGGATCGCGGCCCGATTGGGGAGCACCGCGTCGGTGCCGTGGGAGTTGTCCTCGGCATACGCAAACGCGATCTCGAGCAGCCGGAGGAATCCTTCGTCGCCGTCAGGCACGTTGGCCGCCTCGTGGAGCACATGCCGCGCGGTGCCCTGCCAGGCCTCGTACAGGTCGTCGGGAACGCCGGTGGACACGCCCCAGGCGGCGAGGCCGAGCGTTACGGCGACGAGCGCGGCGAGGGCGGCCCAGTTGCGCCGCAGGGCCAGGCCCGCAAGCCCCCCGAGGAATGAGACCACGACGATGAACACGAGCTGCTTCCAGATCGGCATCGTCCCGAAGTTGATCCGCTTGGCCACGACCGCGAGCGCGGGTGCGCCGGCGAGCACGCAGGCCGTCGCATACCACGACTTCCAGCCCGAGAGCGCGACGGCGAGCAACACGCCGATGAATCCCACGCCGGCGCCGCGGAGCAGGGCCGTCGCCACGAACCGGGCCTGCGGGTCGCTGAGCCGGCCTGCGCGGCTCGCCAGCCGCACCGCCCATTCGGGCGCGCCGAGCGGCCGCGGATCGGGCAGCAGGCAGAGCATCAGGAGCCAGAGCACGAGCGCCACGCCCGCGACGCGGGGTGCCCAAAACCGAGCGCCATCCGAGCCTGACGACGGCATGGTCGGGCTCTTGCGCACGAGTGATTGTTTTCGAGCGACCGTGAATCCCATGCGGAGAAGATACACGGTCTGAGGGCGACGCATCCCGGCAAAATTCGTAGTTTTCGCACTGGCGTCGGCCGGGGGGCATCGGCAGAATCCCCGCCCCCTCAGCCGCCCTGGCCGACACTTTCCATGGACAACGCCTCGCCGTCCCTCGGCATCGCCGCGATCGCGATCCACCAGCCCTCCTGGGAGGTGGGCAACGCCTGGTTCGGCGACGCGATGCCGCGCAAGTTCGCCCAGCACACCGGCATCGAGGCCCGCGGTATCTCCGTCGACGACGAGGTGACGATGGGCCTGGCCGCGGTGCGCACCCTCCAGCGCGAGACGGGCGCGAGCCTCGCCGACTGCCGCGGGATCCTGTTCGTGTCGCCGTCGTTCATTCCCCCGTCGGCGGCCCGCCGGTTCCTCCCGCCCGCCGCCGCGGCAGAGGAGCGGCCAGGCCGGGCCGCGCGGCAGCTCGCCCGGGCTTTGGGCGCGCCGCGCTGCCGCACCGTGGGCATCAACTGGTTCTGCTGCGGCTACAGCCGGGCCCTCGCGCTCGTGTCGCATCGCTGGGCCCCGCGCCTCGCGCTCGGCCGCGATGAGTATCTGCTCGTCGTCGTCGCCACCCGCATCAGCCGGATCACAAACTTCGCCTGCCGGCAGACCGGCGGCCTGTTTGGCGACATGGCCTCTGCAACGCTCGTCGCGCCGCTTGCGAGCCGCCGC
>JBJSZP010000476.1:0-10582 GCA_046090365.1 Planctomycetia bacterium | reverse complement strand
GGTCGAAACGGGCCGGCTCGCCGGCATCTCGGCCACTGCGGTCGACCTCGCCGGCGAGGGCCCTGCGCCGCGATCGCTGCCGCTCTCCCGCGTGCGCACGCTCGCCCGCAGCGACGCCGGGGGCGATGTCGGCCTGGGCCAGGTGCGGCTCACGCTCACCGACGGCACGCTCGCGAGTGGCGCGGAGTTTTCCTGGCAGGGTGCGACGGCGACGCTCGCCACGCCGGCAGGAAATATCGAACTGCCGCTGGGGCGGATCCGGTCGGTGGAGTGGCTTGCCGAGGGCCGCGGGGCGTGGGTCGAGTCGGTGCCCGAGGGCACGACGAGCGACCTCGTCGTGATCGGCAAGCCGGATGGATTCGAGTTCGTCGAGTGTGCCATCTCCGCGATCGGCCCCGACACCGTGACCGTCGTGCTCGACGAGGAGACGATCCCCGTGAAGCGGGCGAAGGTGATCGGGCTGCGCTGGATGAGGGCCGATGCGGGGGCCGCCATCGGCCGCACGGTGGTCGACGTCGTGGGAGGCAGCCTGCGGGCCGACTCCGTCGCGTGGACCGACGCCGGGCTCGTGCTCGACGCCGCCGACGCCGAGCGCAAGGTGCTCCTGCCGGCCGGGGTGCTGCAGCGCGTCGACTTCGCCGCCGGCCGCACGACGCGGCTCGCCGCCGTGGCTCCGGACCAGCTCGACGTGGAGCCCTTCTTCGGGGCGCTCGGAAGCATCGAGGGGCTGTCCCGATACTTCGCGCCGCGGCCCGTGCCTGCCGCCGGCGATCGCTCGCCGCCCGGGCTCGTGATCCGGCCGCGGACGGTGGCCGTGTGGCGGATCCCGTCCGGCGGCCGCCGGTTTCGGACGCGGCTCGCGGGCGCTGCGGACGCGGGGCCCGCGACCGTGACGATCTCCGTGGACGACCGGCGCGTGTTCGAGCAGGTGGTGTCGGGGCAGGAGCCGACGCCCGTCGATCTCGACCTCGCCGGTGGTCGGCGGCTCGGCGTGACGGTCGACTTCGGGCCGGCGGGCGCGCTCGCCGGTGCAGTGCGGCTCGAGGAGCCCGTGATCGAACAATGAACAGCGTGCGCCGCCTGATATCGCGTTCACACATGGGCCTCGGGCTCGCCGCGCTCGTGGTGATGATTCTTCAGGCCGCGCTGCCTGCGGCCGACGTGCCCGCGCCGGTGCTCGCCGCGGAGCGGCAGCGGATCGACGCGATCGCGCGGGCCGCGTCGACCGCCGTGGCGATCTTCGCCGGCGAGGCGGGGGGCGGGTCGGGCGTGCTGATCAGCCCCGACGGCTACGCCCTCACCAATTTTCATGTTGTCCAGCCTGCGGGGATCGCAATGAAGTGCGGGCTCTCCGACGGACGCGTGTATGACGCGGTGCTCGTGGGCCTCGACCCGACGGGCGACGTGGCCCTCGTCAAGCTCGTCGGCCGTGACGATTTTCCGTTCGCGGAACTGGCCGACAGCGACCTCGTGGAGGTGGGCGACTTCTGCTTCGCCGCCGGCAATCCCTTCCTGCTGGCCACCGACCTGAAGCCGTCGATCAGCGCGGGAATCGTCTCGGGCGTGCACCGCTACCAGTTTCCGGCCGGCACGATCCTCGAGTATGCCGACTGCCTGCAGGTCGACGCGGCCATCAATCCGGGCAACTCGGGCGGCGGGCTGTTCGACGCGGCCGGCCGGCTGATCGGCGTCAATGGCCGGGCGTCGTTCGAGAAGCGCGGCCGGGTGAACGTGGGCGTGGGCTACGCCATCTCGGTGAACCAGCTGCGGAATTTTCTCGGGTTCCTGAAGGGCGGCCGGCTCGTCGACCACGCCACGCTCGGGGCGACGGTCGCCACCGACGAGGACGGGCGGGTGGTGGTGTCCGACATCCTCGAGTCGTCCGACGCCTATCGCCGCGGCCTCCGCTACGACGACGAGATCGTGTCGCTCGCCGGCCGGCAGGTGCGCACGGTCAACGCGCTGAAAAAAATCCTCGGCACGCTCCCCGCGAGCTGGCGGGTGCCGCTCGTGTTTCGCCGCGGGGGTCGCCGGATGGAGTTGCTCGTCCGCCTCGAGGGGCTGCACCGCCCGACCGAACTCGCCCGGATCGTGGCCGCCGAGGCGGCCGACCAGCAGCCGCCCGCACCGGATGGCACGCCGCGGCCCGCGGCTCCCGCGGCTCCGCCCGCGCCGCTGCCCGACGCCGTCAAGGATCTCTACGAGGCCCGCAGCGGATTCACGAATTATCGGTTCAACCTGCTCGAGCGCGACCGTGTGGCGGCGGCGATCGCCGCCGCGTCGACGTGGGCCACTCCGGCCGCCGCCTGGGTGATCTCCGGCCGCATGGAGACGGGGGCGCCCTTCCGGATCGAACTCTCCGACACGCGCGGGCTGATCGACCTGCCCACCGGCACGACCGACGTGGATGCCACGGGCGAACTCGATGCCGACCCGAGCCCCCCGGGCAGCGGCGGCCTGCTTGCGGCGCTTTTGCTCTGGCGGCGGCTCGTGATCGCGGGGCCTGAAAAACTCGGCCGCACGAGCTATTGGGGCACGCAGCCGCGCGACCCCGCCGCGGTCGATGCCGCGGGCGCCGCGGACCTCGTCGACGTGCTCGAGACCGCGGCTGCGGCGGTCGAAGCCCGGTTTGCCGTGGCGGACGACGGCGGCGTGGTCGGCATCGAGCTCTGGCCCGAGCCCGATGCCGATCCGTGCGAAGTCACGCTCGAGCCGCGGCCCGGCCAGCCGGGCATGCCGGCCGTGATCGAGGTGCGGCATGGCGACACGCTGTTCGGCAGGTTCCAGGTGGAGGAGATCCGCTTCGAGCCCGTGGCCCCCGAACCTGCCGGGGAAACGTCATGAGCCGGTCGGCCAGGGACGCGGGCATCTGGTGGTGCACGGCTGCGATCGGCCTTGCCGTCGCCGCGCTGCTCGTGGCAGGCGCCGCTGGTGCCGCAGCCGCGGGCCAGCCGGTGGAGACGATTGCCGCCGCGGCCAGGAAGGTGGTGAAGGTGTACGGAGCCGGCGGCGTGCGCGGGCTCGAGGCGTATCAGAGCGGCGTGCTCGTCGCGCCGGAGGGACACGTCGTGACCGTGATGAGCACGGTGCTCGATGCCGACGAGATCGCCGTGGTGCTCGACGACGGCCGCCGGTTCGGCGCGACGCTCAAGGGAATCGATCCCCACCGCGAACTGGCGGTGCTCACCGTCGAGGGAGAGGAACTCCCGGCGTTCGTCCTCGACGAGGCCGAGCCGCTCGGTGTGGGCAGCCGGATCCTCGCCCTCTCGAACCTCTTCGGCGTGGCCGTGGGCGACGAGCGGGTGAGCGCGCAGCATGGCGTGATCGCCGCGTTCGTGCCGCTCGCGGCCCGGCGCGGGGCCTACGAGGCGCCCTTCCGCGGCGACGTTTACATCCTCGACTGCACGACCAACAACCCCGGCTCGCCTGGGGGCGCGCTCGTCGACTGGCAGGGCAGGCTCGTGGGCGTGCTCGGCAAGGAACTCCGGTCGTCCACGAGCGGCGTGTGGCTGAACTACGCCCTGCCGGTCGCAGAGGTGGCCCGCAGCTATCGCGAGATCCTGTCGGGCCAGGCGATGGCGCCGCCCCCGGCAGATGCTAAGCCCACCGCGTTCGATCCGCTCGTGCTCGGGGTGGTGCTCGTGCCCGACCTGCTCGACAAGACGCCGCCGTTCGTGGAGTCGACCCGGCCGGGCTCGGCCGCTGCGCGGGCGGGGCTCCGGCCCGACGACCTGCTCGTGGCCGTCAACGGCCGGGCCGTCGCCTCGCGGGCCGCGGTGCGGCAGGCACTGGCGCTCGTGGCCGAGGGGGATCCGGTGCGAATCTCGGTGGTCCGCGACGGCGCAATCGTGGAGTGCGACCTCGGGCCGCGGCCTGCGGGAGCGGCTCCATGACGAACACGGCGGGCCGCAGCACGGGCACGATCGTCGGCGTCCTGCTCGTTGCCCTGGCGTGGGCTGGCGCACCGGCCCGGGCCGACGAGACTTCGCTCGAGGAGCAGGCCTTCAAGGCGGCGGTCGCCCGCGTGGCCGGGGCCGTCGTGCGCGTCGAGCCGGTCGGCGCATCGACGGCGGAGGTGGGCGCCGGCGCAGAGGCGGCGCCGGCGGCGGGGCCGTCGACGGGCACCGTGGTCGAGGCCGGCGGCTGGGTGATCACCACGTCGTTCGCCGTGCCGCAGGATGTGACGCAGGCGATCGTGGTCCTGCCCGATGGCCGCCGGACGGCCGCGCGGGCCGTGGGCCGCGATCTCTCGCGTGGCCTCGTGCTGCTCCAGATCGAAGCCGCGCTCGCCGCGGAACTCACGGTGCCGGAGCCGGCGCCGCACGGCGAACTCGCCGTTGGGCAATGGACCCTCGCGCTCGGCCGCACGTGGGATGCTGCCACGCCGAGCGTGGCCGTGGGCGTGCTCTCGGCCACGAGCCGGGCCTGGGGCAAGGCGGTGCAGACCGACGCCTCGGTGTCGCCGGCGAACTACGGCGGCCCGCTCGTCGACATCCACGGCCGCGTGATCGGCATTCTCGCGCCGCTTCCCGCCGACACCGCCGGGATGACGTCGGGCACCGAACTCTACGACGCCGGCATCGGCTTCGCCGTGCCGTTCGACGACATCCTCCGCGTCATGCCGCGGCTCCGCGACGGCCGCTCGCTCGCCCCCGGCATCCTCGGCATCGGCTATGCGGCCCGCGACCCGTTCACGGCCCCGGCCGAGATCGCCACCTGCCGCGCGGGTTCGCCCGCGGCCCGCGCCGGCCTGCGGTCGGGCGACACGATCGTGGCGGCCGACGGCCGGCCCGTGACCCGGATCGCCGAACTCCGCAACGTGCTCGCCCCGAAGTACGCGGGCGACACGGTCGACCTCGTCGTCGAGCGGCCCGACGGCGAGAAGACGCAGCGGGTGGAGGCGCAGGCGACGCTCGCCGAATCGCTGCCCCCGTGGCGGCGGCCGATGATCGGGATCGTGCCGGTGCGGTCGGCGGTCGAAGGCCCGGGTAAAGCCGCTGCCAAGGGCGACGGCGTCGAGGTGGCGTGGGTCTGGCCCGACAGTCCGGCGGCCGGGGCGGGCATCGAACGCGGCGACAGGATCATTTCGATCGCGGATGCCGGCGTCACGCCGCAGCCCGTCGGCTCGGCCGCGTTGCTCGCCGGCGCGATCGGGGGCGGCGAGGCGGGAAGAGAGCTCACGCTCGTGACCCGGCGGAACGGCGCGGATCGCACCGTCAATCTCGCGGCCGCTTCGTTGCCCACGGTCGCTCCGCTCGAGGCCACGGCGCCCGACGAGCCGGCTGCGGCGCCGGTCGTGGAGCGGCTCGAGGCGGCCGACGTGGCGCGGCCGCCACTCGCCGTGCTCCCGGGCGACAAGTCGGGGCCGCCGCTGGGCGTGCTCGTGTATTTCGGTCCGCCTCCGGGCGCGGGAGAGGGGGCGGCGGCCACGGAGGCTGCGCAGCCGTGGCTCGAGGCCGCGGCCCGCCATCGGATCGCCGTCGTCCTCCCCACGGCGGCCGACCCGCAGCGCTGGGGCCGCGAGGACATCGCCGGAGTCGCCCGCGCCCTCGATTCGCTCCGCTCGCGCCGGCCGGTCGATGCAACGCGGGTGGCGACGGCGGGCCGAGGACCGGGCGCGGCGTTTGCATGGCTCGTCGCCGACGCGCTCGGGCCGGGCGTGCGCGGCGTGGCCCTCGTCGACTCGGGCCTGCCGAGGCAGGCGGTGATCGAGCCGACCGAGCCGGGCCGCAGCCGCTGGGTGCTGTTCGGCGCGGCGCTCTCCCAGACGGCGGCGAAGATCGACGCCGACCGCGCGGCCCTCGAGGCGAAGGGCTACCAGGTGGGCCTGCTGCCCGACGTGCTCGGCGACGCGGTGCCGACCGACGAGCTCTGCCGCTGGGTCGAGGCGCTCGGCCTGCTGTGAGACGGATGGTGCCCGGACGGTGAGGATGACCGACCCGAGGATCGTGTTCATCGACGAGCACGTGGTGATCGTCGACAAGCCGGCCGGGATGCCGAGCGTGCCGGCGCGGACGCCGCTCGATCCGCCGAGCGTGGTGGAGCGGCTTGCGGCCGGCATCGGCGGCGTGGAGGCGGTGCATCGGCTCGACCGCGACACGTCGGGGCTGCTCGTGCTCGCCCGCACGCCGCAGGCCCGGGCCGCGCTCGGCCAGGCGTTCGAATACCGGCACGTGCAGAAGGCCTACCTCGCCGTCGTCGCAGGGTTGTTGCCGACAGAATCAGGCACGATCCACCTGCCGCTCGGTCCCGATCCCGATCAGCCGCCCCGCCAGCGGGTCGATCCGATCCACGGCCGCCGGGCGGAGTCGCGCTGGCGGCGGCTCGCGGAGGCGGGCGATGGCGCACGCCGGCTCACGCTCGTGGCGCTCGAGCCCGTCACCGGCCGCTCGCATCAACTGCGGGCGCATCTCGCCTGGCTTGGCGCCCCGATCGAGGGCGATCGCCTCTACGGGGCACGCGGACCGACCGGCCTTGCGCTCCATGCCTCGTGGCTTGCGTTTCCCCATCCGGCGGACGGGCGGCCGATCGAGGTCGCGGCCCCGCCCCCCGCCGCGCGGCCGTGGTCGCTCTTCGGCACGGCTCTCGTCGATCACGCCTGCCGCGCCGTCGGCACGAGCGCGGAGTCGCCCACGCGCGACCAGTAGCGGGAAAATCTTCCCAGGTCGCGGACGCCGGTGCGGCGGCAGAACGGCGGCCACGGCGCCACCGCCACCGCCAGCGACGCCGCCAGCGCGTCGGCCTGGCGGCGCACCCGCGGGCAGGGCGTGTCGGCGAGGGCGACGCCGTCGCAGCCGTGGGCGCGGGCCCGCTGCGCGAGCAGGGGGAGCGGATCGCCGTGCAGGATCTCGAGGTCCGGCACCTCGGCCAGGCACTCGGCGACGAACGCGAGCCGCTTGAGCGTCGGCCGCTCCGCCGCGAGCCACTCGGGGTCGAAGACGAACACGCGGGGCGAGCCGGGATGGGCCGCCACGGCGGGGCCGGTTGCGGCGAGCGCATCGAGCGTGATCCACACGAGCGGCCGCCGCGGCTCGGCCGCCGCCGTGCCCGGCCGCCAGGGCGGGGCAGGGGGGATGCGGAGCGGCGGGCGGGCGGCGGGGTCGTCGGGGTGGAAGAGCCGGGCCGTGAGATTGGGATACGATCCCTCCACGTCGCAGTGGCCGCGCACGCCGCAGTCGGCACAGTGCACGCCGGCCGTATATGCCTCCAGGTTTTCCCGGTTGAAAAGATAGGGCTTGGCGGAGAACGTGCCGGCGACCCACTGCCAGGAGAGATGGTTGCTCGCCGGGTCGGCATCGAGGAGGTGCTCGAGGAACCAGTCGGCCCCCGCCTGCCAGCGCACGCCGCGGACGTGCACGAGCCAGGAGGCGAGCCACATCCGCTCGTGGTTGTGGAGCCACCCGGTGTCGTGCAGCCGCCGGACAAACGCATCGATGCACGCCATGCCGGTGGCGGCGTCGAGCACGTCGGCGGGCATTGCGTCGAGCGGCGGCCCGCCGCGCCGTCGAGCCGCCGGGGCCTCGATGTCGCAGCCGATGGCCGCGCCGAGTGCCGCGTACACCTGCTGCCAGTAGTCGCGCCAGCCGAGTTCACTGACGAGCTTCGTCGCGTCCTGCGGTACGCGTACACGCTCGAGCGCGTGGTCGCGGACCTCGGCAAGCGAGAGCACGCCGTGGCGGATCCAGGGAGAGAGCCTGGTGACGGCGCCGCCCACGTGGTTGCGGGTGGTGGCGTAGGCGACCGGGTCGATGGCGGCGAGCCGCGCGAGTGCCGCCCGGCGCCCGCCCCGCACCTCCATGCTGGCCACCGCCTCGACCGTCTGCCGCCGAACCGACTCCGGGAACAGGGCGGCGAGTCTGACCGTGAGCGCGGGCCGGTCGGCGAGCGAGGTGAGGTCGGAGAGGGTGTCGGTCATTGATCGAGCCCTGGGGCCATCAAATGCTTGCCGTCGCGCGAAACCCCGTCGCTTCCGCTCCGGGCTTTGTTGTGGGCTCCAAAAACAGCCCCCGGCGGGAGCCGGGGGATGCCTTCCGCGCGCCCTGCGGTATTTGATCGCCGGCCGCTCATCATGCCTCTTTCCTGGGCATGGGGATGCCCCAAAATCGCGCCCTTGCCCCTCTTGCAGCATGTCTGCGTGGGTTCGGGTCCGTTTTCTTCGTGTTCCGCGAACATCGCGAAAACACCGTGAAGTCACGGAAATCGTCGGCTTCCGCGGCTCGCTTTCCACGGTGAGCAGGCGGCCTCGACTGATTCCGGCACGGCGTTTGCTCCCTCTTAAACCCGGAAATTTGTCGGGCAGTCAGGACGTCCCTGATGCACGGAAGGACAAGGTCCTGCGGAGGGGCCCCCTTTCGAAGTCTGTTTCCCTTCTGGAGTCGCACGATGCGTTCAACGCCACTCTTCTCTTGTGGCCTCATCTTGGCCCTCGCTCTCGGTTTCGCTTGGCTCGCTGGCACGCCGGCCTTCGCGCAGGATGCTGCCGCGACAGCGCCTGCGGCACCTGCCCCGCCTACACCGCCCACCGTGGAAGAGATGGTGCCGAAGCTGTGGACAGCCGCCGACACCGTGTGGGTGCTCGTGTGCGGCATGCTCGTGTTCTTCATGAACCTCGGCTTCGGCTGCGTCGAGTCGGGATTCGCCCGTTCGAAGAACGCAGTCAACATTCTGTCCAAGAACTTTATCGTGTTCGCCGCCACGTCGATCGCCTACTGGCTGTTCGGCTGGGACCTGATGTTCGGCTCCGGCGACGGCGCCTTCATCGGCAACTCCGGCTCTTGGATGGTGGGCGGGGCCGACAACAGCCCCGCCGTCGGCGACAAGTATCAGGGCGTGTATAGCGCGATCAGCTGGGCGAGCGTTCCGCTGTGGGCGAAGTTTTTCTTCCAGCTCGTGTTCGCCGGAACGGCCGCCACGATCGTGTCGGGCGCCGTGGCCGAGCGGATCAAGTACCACACCTTCATCATCTTCAGCTTCCTGATGGCGCTCGTGATCTATCCGGTCACGGGCCACTGGATCTGGGGCTTCGGCTGGCTCGCCAAGGACTGGAATTTCTGGGACTTCGCCGGCTGCACAGCCGTGCATTCCGTGGGCGGCTGGGCGGCCCTCACCGGGGCCATGATTCTCGGCCCCCGGATCGGCAAATATGGCTCCGACGGCAGGGTTCAGGCGATCCCCGGCCACAACATGCTGGCGGCCTTCATCGGCTGCCTCGTGCTCTGGTTCGGCTGGTTCGGGTTCAACCCGGGCAGCACGTTCGGCGTGGCCGCCGACGGCGGGGCGCTGGCGGCCCAGGTCGCCGTGAACACCAACATCGCCGCGGCTGCCGCCACGCTCACGGCGACGCTCACGGCATGGCTCCTGCTCGGGAAGCCGGATATCGGCATGACCCTCAACGGGTGCCTCGCCGGGCTCGTGGGGATCACGGCGTCGGCCGCGTTCACGAACATCACCTGTTCGATGATCATCGGTGCGATCGCGGGCGTGCTCGTGGTGCTCTCGGTGCTGTTCTTCGACCGGATCCGGATCGACGACCCGGTGGGGGCGACGAGCGTGCACCTCGTGTGCGGCATCTTCGGCACGCTGTGCGTGGGACTGTTCACCACGTCCGACCTGTCGACCACCGTGGCGAACACGCCGCTCGGCTCGGCGGCCGTGGGCGGACCGTACGCCGGGCTGTTCTTCGGCGGCGGCACGAAGCAACTCATCGCGCAGCTCGTTGGCGTGCTCGCCGTCGGAGCCTACGTGGTGCCGGTGTCGGCCATCGTGTGGCTGATCCTCAAGAACGTGGTCGGGCTCCGCGTCTCCCCGCACGAGGAGATCGAGGGTCTCGACATCGGCGAGCACGGCAACGAGGCCTACCACGGCTTCGTGATGGTGCGGACCGAGTAACTATCGTCCAGAAGGATGCCCCAACGGCTTGGGTGGGCACTCCGCCTAGCTCACCCAGGCCGGGGCATTCTGGAGATACGCGAAGCCTCGGCATCGTGCCTCGCTTCGCTTGGGCCCGGCGATGGCAACGCCAAGGGTTGCCATGCCGGGCGGGGCTCGCCCTCCAGGCGAGCCTCGCGTAAGCCGGAGAAGGCCCGAAGGGATTCTCCGGCGCGAAAGCAGCCCATCCATGGCCCCGGCGGGCTTTGGCGGCTGCGGGGCAAGCCAAGGTTGCCTCGAGCCGCCGCGGACGGCATCCAGCCGGCCGTGGGCACGGCCTCCGGCCGTGCCCAGTGGGGCCGTGCGGCGCAGGGCCTTTGGCCCTGCTGCACGGCAGTCGGTGGTTGTTCCATGGGAACATCGGTTCGCTCTCCCGGGGGCGAACGGGACAGTCGCCCCACGACGAGCCCTGCTGCAGGGCAGGCGTAGGACAGGCTTTAGCCTGTCTTGCATTATTGATTCGTGCCGTGTCCGTTTGTGCGCGCTCGGCTACGATGGGGAACCGGCCCCGGATTTGCGCCCATGAAACTCATCATCGCGATTATCCAGCCCAATAAGCTCGAGGCGGTCAAGCAGGCGCTCTCCGATGTGGAGGTGTTTCGGCTCACCGTGCTCGACGTGCAGGGCTTCGGCCGGCAGCGCGGGCATGCCGAGG
>JBJSZP010000475.1:0-9688 GCA_046090365.1 Planctomycetia bacterium | reverse complement strand
GGCGGGAGGAACGTGAGCTTCTCCCCCACCGGCGAGAGGTAGTCACCGCGGTCGAGGATCTTCGTGTCCCGCGGCTTGTCATCACTCATCACCATCACGCGCGGGATCTGGTCGGCGCGGTAGTCGGCGAGTTGGCGGCGCAGCGTCGCGGCCCGTTCCACCGGCGCGGCCTTGCCGACCACGGCGCCCTGCACCTTCTGGGTGAAGTGCCCTCGCAAGTCCCTCTCGATCGCGCCCCGCTCCTCCTCGGTCCGCTCCCCCTCCGGCTTCCGCAGCCGCTCGAGGAGGTCGCCCGGCAACCCCGCCCCCTCCCCCGGCACGCCGGCGGCGAGGAGGCCGCTGCGCCATCCCTGGTAGGCCGCCTCGATCACCGGCGCCGCCTCGGCGTCGGCGGCGGCGATCTGCCGCTCGAGGTCGGCGATCCGCGCCCGGTTCTCCTCGGTGGGGAGTTCGAGCACCGGGGGCGCAACGCGGATCCGGGAGGAGAAATACTGCGGCGTGCCCGTCTCCGGCACCCGGTTGAAGGTGTCGAGGAGGCCGTAGTAGTCGCGCATCGACAGCGCGTCGTACTTGTGGTCGTGGCACTGGCAGCAGGCGAAGGTCAGCCCCAGCCAGGTGGTGGCGGTGGTGTCGACGCGGTCGAAGAGATTGTTGAAGCGCTGTTCCTCGGCGATCGCCCCCCCCTCGCCGTTGAGGATGTGGTTGCGGTTGAAGGCGCTGGCCAGGCGCTGCCGTTCGGTGGCGCGCGGGTCGTTGGGCACCTCCGGGAGCAGGTCGCCGGCGAGCTGCTGGATCGAGAACTGGTCGAAGGGCATGTCCTCGTTGAACGCCGCCACGACCCAGTCGCGCCACAGCCACTGCCAGGTGTCGCCGTCCTGCTGGAAGCCATTCGAGTCGGCGTAGCGGGCCGCGTCGAGCCACGGCAGCGCCATCCGCTCGCCGTAGTGGGGCGAGGCGAGGAGGCGATCGACCAGTTTTTCGTAGGCCTGTGGATCGGGATCGGCGCTGAAGGCATCGACCTCCTCGGGCGTCGGCGGCAGGCCGACGAGGTCGGCGTGGAGCCGGCGGATGAGCGTGGCCCGGTCAGCCTCGGGGGAGGGCGCGAGGCCCGCCGCCTCGATCTTCGCCAGCACGAATCGATCGATGTCATTCCGCACCCAGTCGGCCTGCTTCACCTCCGGCAACGTAGGCTTCACCGGCGCGGTAAAAGCCCAGTGCTGCTTGTACTCCGCGCCTTCGCGGATCCAGCGGTCAAGCATCTGCTTCTGGGCGTCGGAGAGCCGCCGGTTCGAATTCGGCGGCGGCATCACGACGTCGGGGTCGGTCGAGTGGATCCGCTCGAGCATCACGCTCGCGCCGGGATCGCCGGGCACGATGGCACCGGCCTCGATGGCCGCGGCCCGGTCATCGAGCCGGAGGTCGGCCTCCCGCTTCTGCCCGTCCTGGCCGTGGCAGTAGAAGCAGTTCTCGGAGAGGATCGGCCGGATGTCGCGGTTGAAATCGAGCGCGGCTTCGGCGGCCGGCGAAATACGTCCAGCGGCGAGCGCGGCAACGCATGCCACGCCGACACACCACATTCGCCATGCGCCGAAGCAACCCATGGACTGTTTCCACTCGGGGTTACCCGCGTCGCCGATCCACGGGCCGGCTGAGCCGGCCGGAATCGCGGACCTTTCGGTCGATCGGCGGGACGATCACCTACACTCGTAAGGATAGCACTCGCACCGTCCCCGAGCGATGATCGGTTTTTGCCGATGGAAATGCCCCTCCTGCCCGAAAGGGCCGATATTCTCGTCGTCGGGGCCGGGGCGGCGGGGCTGTTTGCGGCCACGTGGGCCGCACGAACGGCCGGGGCCTCCGGCAGACCCCTGGCCGTGGTCGCCGTCGACGGCGCGCGGAAGCTCGGCGCCAAGATCCTGGTGGCCGGCGGCGGCCGGTGCAACGTCACGCACTGGAAGGTGACCGAGGCCGACTACGCCGGCAGCACGCAGCCGGCGATCCGCAAGGTGCTCCGCCGGTTCACCGTGGACGACACGGTGCGGTTCTTCGTCGAGCGCGGCGTCGACCTCAAGCGCGAGGACACCGGCAAACTGTTTCCCGTCACCGACTCGGCCCGCACGGTGCTCGACGCCCTCGTGACGGCAGCTGCCGCAGCAGGGGCGGTGCTCGTCCATCCCGCCCGCGTCATGACGATCGATGCCAGCGGCGACGGCTTTCTCGTGGTGACCGAGGCGGGCACCGTCCGAGCCGCCCGCGTGATCCTGTGCACAGGCGGAAAATCGTTGCCCAAGTCGGGATCCGACGGCACGGGCTTCGCGATCGCGACAGGCCTCGGCCATTCGCTCACCGCCCCGATCGTGCCCGCCCTGGTGCCGCTCGTGCTTCCCGGGGACCACTGGATCCGCGGTCTTTCCGGCCTCACGCTCCCCGCGGAGATGGTGCTCCTCTCGGCAGGCGGAAAACGGCTGCGGGCGTTCACGGGGAGCACGCTCTGCACGCACACCGGCCTCTCGGGGCCGAGCGTGCTCGACATCAGCCGCCACTGGCTCGTCGAGCGCACGCATGACCCTGGGGTGCGGCTCGCGATCAATTGGCTGCCGGGCCAATCGGCCGACGACGTCGAGCGGCTGCTCCTCTCGGCGCCGGGCCGTGGGCCGCTGCCCGTGCTCCGCGAACGGCTGCCCGAGCGGCTCGTGCGCACGCTCTGCGAAGCCGCCGGCGCACCGGCGGCCGGCGACCTGCCGCGCGATGCCCGGCGCCGGCTCGTCAGCTGTCTCACGGGGCTCGAGCTCCCGGTCGTCGGCGACCGCGGCTTCACGGTTGCCGAGGCGACCGCCGGCGGCGTGCCACTGGCCGAGGTGCGGCTCGACACGATGGAGAGCCGGATCCGCCCGGGCCTGTTCTTCGCCGGCGAGGTGCTCGACGTCGACGGCCGGATCGGCGGCTTCAACTTTCAGTGGGCGTGGGCGAGCGGCTTCGTCGCCGGTTCGGCCGCAGCCGCCGGCGCGCTCGGCGGCGAGTGCCAGACCTCGTAGCGGTGCCCGCCTTCGCGGAGGTCGATGATCTTGAGCCGCGGCCGCCTTGGTTCCGGGGTTGCCGAGGAACATCGCGGCAGCAGCCGATCCACGGCCGCCGCCACCTGCTCGACGGAAATCGTGCGCATCGGAGCCGGCTCCGGGGCCCACGGCAGCGCGCGGCCACCCCGACGCCACCGCCGCAGCAGCCTCGTGAACGCGGTCGGCTGCCCCTTCACCACCTCGCCTGTGGTCCGCCACGGGTGCCACCGGTTGGGATCGGTCGGCCCGGCGAGCACCACGACGGGCACGCCGTTCGATGCGGCGATGTGCGGCAGCCCCGTGTCAACGCCCAGGCACACGTCCATCCTGGCGAGCAGTCCACCCACGTCCCGGAGGGAAAGATGTGTGGAAAAATCGTGGACGTGGTCTGCGGCCGCATGGGACACGCGGCGCAGGAGATCGTCGTGCACCCGGGCGTCGCCCTGCGCTCCGCAGAGAAACACCTCGCAGCCGCGCTCGGCGACCAGCCACTCCACGATCCTGGCGAAGCGGTCGAGCGGCCACAGCCGCTCCACGTCGGTCGACTGCGGGGCGAGAAACACCCGCGGCCGATCCGCGGCGATGCCGGCGAGCAGGGCATCGGCCCGTGCCACCGAGTCGGGCGTCGTCCAGCATTCGTTGCGGCCGTCGTCGACGGCGATGCCATCGGCTCGCAGAAGGTCGAGAAACAACTCCGCCTGATGCCGGTGCGGTGCGACCGTTACCACCCGCGAGAGGAGAAACGCGCCGAACGAGCGAAACCCGACGCGAACCGGGATGCCGGCGAGCCACGCCAGCAGCGCGGTCGAGAGGGATCGCTTGAGCAGGTAGACGCGGTCGTAACGGTGGCCGCGAATCCACCGCGCCGTGGCCCGCACGTTGGCGAGCGAGCCCCAGACGACGCGGCGGACGCGCGGGGGACGCTTCCAGTCGAGGAGTTCGTCGGTGTACGGGCAGTCGGCGAGCAGCGTCGCAGCCCCCGATTCGCAGAGGATATTGATGACGGCGTGTGGAAAGCGGCGCCGCAGGTTCCGCAGAAACGGAATCGCGAGCATCGTGTCACCGACGTAGCGATTGCGCACCACGAGGATGCGGCGGGGCTCGGCCGGTGTTTCTGGGGAGTCGTGCATGGGAGCGGGCTAGCGGGCGAAGCCGACGAAGAAACTGAACAACTGCTGGTTGTCGTACGGGGCGTAGGCAACCGGGACGGCGAAGTCGAGGGCGATCGGGGCTGGGCCCATCGCCGGGAGCGTGATGCGGAGCCCGAAGCCCGGCGCCACCCGCATCTGGTTGATCGACACGTTCGACTCGACGGTGCCGAAGTCGGTGAACACCACGCCCCGGAGCGTGTCGTCGGCCGTGATCGGAAACAGATACTCGATCGTGTTGAGCCACTGGAACGGGCCGCCGATGATCGCCGCATTCTGGGCCGAACTGGTCGGCGACTGCCCGTTGGCCATCTGCCTCGGACTCGCCCCGCGGAAGGTGAAGCCGCGGATCGTGTTGTAGCCGCCCGCGAAGAAGTTGTCGTAGGCGGGCGTGTCGGGGCCCGACATGCCGAGCACCGATCCGATCGAGAGCACGTGGCGGCCCGAGCCGTCGGCCCGCTCGCTCAACAGGAAATACTGCCGGCCCTCGAGCACGCCGCGCGGGTAGACGAACGAGCCGATCACCTGCTCGAACTCGAACGTCGCCAGATGGCCCTGCGTGGGCAGGAACGGGCTGTCGCGGGTGTCGTGGATGATGCCGCCGGAGAAGCCGTACACGGAGTTGGTGCCGAGCATGTTGTTGATGGCAGGCGTCAGGAGCCGCGGATTGAACACGTCGACGCTCTCGCCGCGGAAGCCGGCGTTGACCGACAGATCGGGGGCGAATTGAAACTGGTAGCCCAGCCCGATGCGGCCGCCGACACGCGCTTCGGCCCAGTCGTAGAAGAAGCGGGTGAAATAGGACGCGCTCGTCGACAGCCCGATCCGCGTGTCGAACAGGTACGGCTCCTGGAATGTCGCCGTGTATCGCTGCAGCACCGTGCCGGGCGCGGCCTCGAGGCGAAACCGCTGACCGGCGCCCCGAAACGCCGTTCCGTTGCGGATGTCGTCCCAGCTCCGCGGAAGGCGGAAGATGTCGAAGTTCTGCTCGTCGACCACGATGTTGCCGACGAGTCCGGCGTTGGAGTTGACGCCCGCACCGATCATCAGCCGGCCGGTCTGGGTCTCCTCCGCGTCAACGTCGACGATCACGTATGGTTCGCTGCCGGGAAACACCTGGAGCGGTTGATCGGCGGGGAAGTTCGGCACCATTCCTGGTTGAGGCACCATGCCAGGCTGGCCGACGAACGGCTGTGCGCCCGCTGGCGGCACGAATCCGGGCTGTGGCGCGAATCCGGGCTGTGGTGCAAAACCCGGCTGGAATCCTGCGGGCGGCACGGCTCCCGGGAAACCCGGTGGCTGCGCAGCCGGCTGCTGGGCGACGTAGACCGGCTGCCGTGCCGGCGGCGCGGGTGCCACCGTGCGCGAATAGTCGAGCGCCTCGGGACCGGTCGGCGCGAGCGGCGCGCCACCCCAGACCTGCATGGGAGCGGGCTGCTGCTGCACGACGGGCTGCTGCTGCACGAACGGCTGCGGGCTCTGGCCACGCCACACGAAAGGCGCCGCGGGAGGCTGTGCAGCGGGGGCGGGAGCCTGCACGTCGCCCTCGAGCACCAGGTCGATCACGGCGTCATCGGCCGCCTCGGGATCTGGGCTCTGGCCGCGAAATCCGGGCTGGCTGGGGTCGCGGGCGATCTGCTCGTTGGCATCCTCGGACTTTTCGGGCTTGCTGAACACGATCCGCGGCCCTTCCCCCTTCGCCGCATCGGCGAGGAACAGGCTGCTCGACTTCAGCCGCCGCTCGTCGTCACGGAGCTTGCGAATGTCGAGAATGTCACCTGGCCGCAACGACAGCCGATTGAGGACCGTGCTGTGTTTCGTGTGCGGATGGTCGCCGCGGATCCGCACGTTGATCTTGCCCACCCGATACCGCTGGCCTTCGGTGATGTTGTAGACGAGGTCGAGCTGCCCGGGCTCCTCGAGGAATCGTGGGTCGGCCCGGATGTCGGCGAACACGAAGCCGCGGCCGCCGTAGATGTCGCGGATCTGGCCGAGGTCGGTGTCCATCTTCGTTTGGTTGAACGCCTCTCCGCTCTTGAGCTTGAGCTCCCGCGCGAGGAACTCACTCTTGAACTTGCTGTTGCCGATGAACGAAACATTGCGAACGGTATAGCGCGGACCTTCATTGATCACGAACGTGAGCATGGTCCAGTCGCGGCCGCCGCTGTGCACCACCTCGAGTTCGCGGCTCACCCTCGCCTGGAAGAACCCGAGGCTCCGGTAGTAGGCGGTGATCGTGTCGACGTCGGCGTCGATCTTCTCGCGGTCGATGTCGCCGCCGAGCAGCCAGAAGATGCCGGGCTTCGACTTGATCTGCGTGAGGAGACGGGCGTCGCTGGCGATCGTGTTGCCGACGAAACTCGTCCACAGCGACTTGCGGCTGCGTCCCTCGTCGATGAGAAACACGGCGCCCTTGTCGCCGGGCTTGTTCCCCTCCACCGTCGACACGCGGGCCGCGTCGTAGCCCTTCTCGTGGTAGAACGACTCGATCCGCCGCCGGGCCTCCTCCACCACGTAGGGATCCATCGAGTCGCCCACGTCGATCTCCGCCTTCTTGCGAAGCGTGCGGGTGGTGACCTTCTCGTTGCCCACGTACTTCACGTAGCGGAGCATCGGCCGCTCCACCACCTGGAAGATCACGACCACGCCCTCCTTCACCCGGACGTACTTCGGGAGCACGTCGACGAACTTTCGTGAGCGGTGCAGCGTGCGGACATCCTCCTCGATCGCCTGCGGGTCGAAGATCTGGCCGGCCCTGGTCACGAGCTTGGGCAGCTTCGAGACCTCGGTGGCGTGGTTGCCCTCGATGCGCACCTCGACGATCCGGTTGGCTTCGTTGGCGGGGGCCGCGGCGGGCGGCAGCGGCTGGAGGCCGCTCGGACCCGCGGCCGGCGCCGCTGGCTGCCCGGATACCACCGGCTGTCCGGGCACCACCGGCTGTCCGGGCACCTGGGCCCGAGCGATTGCAGAGGCGCAGGCGAACGCCAGCGCGAGCATGATCTGCCGAGCAGGGGGGCGAAGGGCGGAGGCGACCGCGCGAAATGTCATCGACGATCCCGTGGAAGTGCGGGGACGAAGCCGGGGAGGAATACCGGCGCACAGCACCCAGCCACAAGCCGAAAACTCTCCCCGGGAAAACGCCGGAAATCCCGCAGTGAAGCGGGGATCGAGCGGCGGAAGCGGATGAGGCCCGCGCGCGACCTGAGCAACGCTCCGTCCCACCTCGCTGCTTGACCGCCCCCGCAGAACCCCGATACTTTTTCCCAATCTTCCCGGTTTTCCTCAGGGTTGGTGCGGGGCGTTCCCCAGGCACCCGGCGTTGCCCATGCGGCCCATGGTGATCGACCTGCGGAAGACCGACGATCCCCGTGACGTCGTCCACCGGGCAGTGCAGATGCTCGCCGAGGGGCACAGCGTCGCGTTTCCGACGGAGACCGACTACGTGGTCGCCGCGAGCGTGCGCGATGCCACGGCAGTCGACCGGATCGTTCCGCTCGCCCCCGCGCGCGAAGGCGAGCCGCGGTTGTCGCTCGCGCTCAAGAGTGCCGACGAAGCGCTCGACTGGGCGCCTCGATTGAGCTCGATCGGCCGGCGGATCGCCCGCCGCTGCTGGCCCGGCCCGGTAACGATCATCGTCGCCGACGACCATCCCGAAAGCCTCGTGCACCGCCTGCCGCCGACGGCCCGCGCGGCGATCACCGGCGCGGGCCGGCTCAGGCTGCGCGTCCCCGGCCACCCAATGCTCGCCGACTGCATGCGCATGCTCGCCGGCCCGGTCGTGCTCGCCGAGCCGGCCGGCCCGGATGAAGCGGCCCCCGTCACGGCGGCCGAGGTGATCGCCCGCGGCGGCAAGGCGCTTGCGCTCGTGATCGACGACGGCCGCTCCCGCTATGCGCAACCCGCCTCCACGATCGAGGTCGCGGACGACGAATTTCGCATCGTGCATCCGGGCATCGTGTCCCCGGAGACGCTGCGGCGGCTCTCCAGCCTGATGGTGCTCTTCGTATGCACGGGCAACACCTGCCGCAGCCCGATGGCCGAGACGATCTTCAAGCAGCTCGCCGCGGAGAGGGTCGGATGCCGCCCGGAGGAACTCGAAGACCATGGCGTCGTGGTTGCGAGCGCCGGCATCGCCGCCTGGGGAGGCGGATCCGCGAGCACGGGCGCCATCGAGGCGATGCGCGACATCGGGGCCGACCTGTCCGGCCACGAAAGCCAGCCGCTCACCGAGGCGCTCGTGCAGCAGGCAGACATCATCTGGACGATGACCGCGGCCCATCGGGCCGCCATCCTCGCCCAATTCCCCGAGGCCGGTGGCCGCACCGCCGTGCTCTCCCCCGACCGCATCGACGTGCTCGACCCGATCGGCGGTCCGGTGGCCACCTATCGCGCATGCGCCGAGCAAATCAGGCAGCACTTGATCGCCCGATTGGATACACTCCAATTACGGAAGAAATCGTCGCGGGCATGATGCCGGCTGTGACGACATCCACGGCTCACGGAGCGATCGATGCGGATTGCCATCGGAAGTGATCACAGGGGCGTCGCCGCCCGCCAGCGGATCATCGGCCTGCTCCAGCACATGGGGCACGAAGTGGTCGACTGCGGCAGCCACGGAACCGACGCGGTCGACTACCCCGACATCGCAGCCGACGTCGCCGGGCGCGTCAGCGCCGGCACGGTCGACCGCGGGATCCTTCTCTGCTGCACCGGCGTGGGCATGGCGATCGCGGCCAACAAGCTCCCCGGCGTCCGGGCCGCCACCTGCCACGACGAGGTCACCGCCGAGATGAGCCGGCGGCACAACGACCTGAACGTGCTCTGCCTGTCGGCCGAACTCCTCGGCCCGGAGCTCCAGGACAAGATGCTGCGCACCTGGCTCGACACCCCCTTCGAGGGCGGCCGCCACGCCCGCCGGGTCGCGAAGATCAAGGCCCTTGAACCCGACTGCACGTAGGACAGGCTTCAGCCTGTCTGCGTCTTGCTCGACGCGCCCAATCCGGCTCGGGGTTGCCCCGTACCACCTCGCCGGACGCTCGGCCGCGTTGAGCGCACGCCGGCTCGTGACTGCCCACGCCCTCTCGCTTGACGCTCGCCTCGGCCCTCCAGGCCTCGGCTCTCTGCGTGTCCGCTTCGCTTTCGCCATCCATGGCTGCGCTCGCTCCCACAGCCCGCTCAAGGGCATGGGCAGCCCCGAGCCTCCTCAACTGGAAAGAGGGAGGCTTCGGGCTCCCCGTGTCCCGGGAGCCGGCGTGAGTCACCAGCGAAGCCATGGATGGCGCAGCGCCTGTGACTCCGAGCGAACGAAGCCCCGGGCACCGATCCGCCGCAGGCGGATTGGTCGTGGCGCAGTGAGCGTCCGGCGACGGGATACGGGGAGCCCGAAGCCGGCGCCCGCCAAGAGACGAAGGCACAGACAGGATGAAGCCTGTCCTACGGAAGGCGGCGGGATTCCTTGTCGAGCGCGGCGATGAGAAAGGCGAT
>JBJSZP010000474.1:0-1154 GCA_046090365.1 Planctomycetia bacterium | reverse complement strand
GGATCGGGCTGGCGGGCCGCCACCACGCAGCCGGGCGCGACGAACCGCGCGAGCTGGTCGATGTGGCCGTCGGTGTCGTCGCCGGCAAGTTCGCCGCCGACCCAGAGCACGCGGTCGATGCCGAGGCGGGTGCAGAGGATCTCCTCGAGCCGGGCCCGCGACACGCCGGGATTCCGCGCGGGGTCCTCGAGGCAGCGGTGGTTCACGAGGAGCGTGCCTTCGCCGTCGGTCTCGAGCCCGCCCCCCTCCGCCACGAGGCCGCCGTCGATCACGTCGAGGCCGAGCCGCCGCGCGATCGCCCGGCCGAGCGCCGCGTCGGCGTCCCACGGCGGATACTTGCCGCCCCAGGCGTTCCACTCCCAGCACACGGCGGCGGGCCGTGCGCCCGGGCCCGGCATGCGCGGCACGACGACCACCGGCCCCGTGTCGCGGAGCCACGAATCGTTCGTGGGCAGGTCGACGAAGTCGACGTTCGCCACGACGTCGAGCCGGGCCCGCGCGTCGGCCAGCACCGCGCCCGTCGCCACGATCCGCACCGGCTCGTAGCGGGCGATGAGGCGGGCCACCTGCGCGAACACGCCCGGGATCACGGCGAAGTCGCCGAGCCACGTGGCCCGGCGATGCGGCCACGCGAGCCAAGTGGCCGCATGCGGCTCCCACTCGGCCGGCAGGCGGTGGATCGGCGCGGAGGCGGCCATCAGGCACCGCCCCAGCGGGCCGCGAGCCCGCCGTAGGCGTCGATCCGCCGGTCGCGGAAGAACGGCCACCGCGTCCGCGACCACTCGATCCGGTCGAGGTCGCACTCCACCACCACCGTCTCCGGCGTGTCGTGCCCGGCCCTCACGAGCCGCTCACCGTTCGGCGCGTAGACGACGCTCGCACCCCAGAACCTCAAGTGCCCCTCGCGGCCGGTGCGGTTTACCGCCACGACGAACACGCCGTTGGCGATCGCGTGGCTGCGGAGCATCGTGTCCCACGACTCGTACTGCTCGTGGTGGAGTTTCTCCTCGCCATCGAGCCAGCCGATCGCGGTGGGATAGAAGAGCACCTCGGCCCCCGCCATCGCCGTGAGCCGCGCCGCCTCGGGATACCACTGGTCCCAGCACACGAGCGGGCCGACCTGCAGCCGCGAAGTGGCCACGCTCATGAAGCCC
>JBJSZP010000473.1:0-1160 GCA_046090365.1 Planctomycetia bacterium | reverse complement strand
GCTCGGGACGTCGTTGCCGATCTCGCGCTGGTTGATCGTGCTCTTCTTCGAGTAGTGATAAAACTCGATCGGGTCTTCGATCGTGATGATGTGGTGGTCGTAGTTGGCGTTGATGAAGTCGATCAGGCTGGCGAGCGTGGTGGACTTGCCGGAGCCGGTGGGGCCCGTCACCAGAAATAGCCCGCGGGGCCGCGTGACCATCTTCTTGCACACCTGCGGCACGCCGAGCTGCTCGGGCGTGAGCATCTTGTTGGGGATCTGGCGGAGCACCATCGCCACGCTGCCACGCTGCTTGAACACGCTCACGCGAAACCGGGCCATGTCGCCAAACGCGAAGCCGAAATCGGAGCCGCCCTTCTCGGCGAGCTCGGCCTGGCAGCGCTCGGGAGTGATCGCCTTCATGAGGCCGTTGGTGTCGTCGGCCGTGAGCACCTTCGTGGCCTGGGGCTTCATGTGGCCGTCGATGCGAAACACCGGCGGCAGGCCCGTGGTGATGTGGATGTCGCTCACGCCGCTCTTGACGGCGGCCGTGAGGAGCTTGTCGATCTGGATCGTGCCCGTGGCCACCTTGGGCTGGATGATCTGCACCTCGCCGGAGGCGCTGGGGGGCAGGGCGGTGCCCTCCTCGGGCTGCACGTCGAGCTCGAGGGAGGCGTTTGCCAGGAAGTCTTGCCGCTCGGGCTCGGCCTCCGTCGTGGGGCGGAGGATGAGCACCTTTGCGCCCGCGTTGTCGATGAGCCTGCCCACGTAGCGGCCGCCACCGGCCGCGAAGAAAAACTTCGCCGGGTCGGCCTGGGGCGGCATCACCGCCTCCGCCATCGCGAGCACCTCTTCAGCCGGGATGGGCCGCGTCTTGAGCGGACGCAGCTGGCCGTTGATCTCGAGCATCGGGGCGACGCCGCCCGAGAGCCGCAGCTCGGCGGCGCCGTTGTCGACGGCCACCTTGAGCAGCTTCTCGACCTGCTGCGCCATCGGGGAGGAAGCGGCCGTGCTCATGGGGCAAACACCTGGCGGGGGAGGAACGAGGAGGATTCGGCGGCGTCCTTTGGCGGAAACCCTCCAAAGGCAATCATATTCTGCCGCGCCGCGGAAAATCCGCACAGTTCCCGGCGGTGGGGAGAGAGAGAGCCCGGCCATTGGGGGCACCGCCTTGGCGACCG
>JBJSZP010000472.1:0-2282 GCA_046090365.1 Planctomycetia bacterium | reverse complement strand
CGTAAGCCGGAGCCGACGCCGGGACGGCGGCGACGGCGCGACAGCCGCCAGGCGCAGCGCAGCCGGAGTCGAGTGAGCCGGAGCCTGGAGGGCGCAGGCGAACGTCCGGCGACGGGATACGGGGAGCCCGAAGCCGGCGCGGGCGAGTTGAGATAAGGGCACGACAGGCTGAAGCTTGTCCTACGCGACGGAGTTCGGAAGCCGTGCATGTGACCGTTTGCGGGTGGATCGGGTACGCTGCGGGCTGGTGAACGGCATGACGAGTTTTCGCGAACCGAGCCTGCAGGCGCCCGAGGAACAGCCGCCGGAGGACCGCGCGCTCAGGCCGCAGCGGATGTCCGAGATGGTCGGGCAGCGGGCCGTGTACGAGCGGCTCGAGATTGCGATCGACGCGGCCCGGAAGCGCGGCGAGACGCTCGGCCACATCCTGCTCGACGGGCCGCCCGGGCTCGGCAAGACGACGTTCGCCACGTGCATCCCGCGGGAACTCGGCACCTCGCTCCAGATCGCGAGCGGGGCGGCGCTTGCGGCGCCCAAGGACCTGCTGCCGTATCTCACGAATGCCTCCGAGGGGTCCGTCTTGTTCATCGACGAGATCCACCGGCTGCCGATCGCGGTGGAGGAGTTTCTCTATCCGGCGATGGAGGACTTCCGGATCGATATCACGCTCGGCGACGGCGTCGCGGCACGGACGATCAACATGCCGCTGCGGCCGTTCACGCTCGTGGGGGCCACGACCCGGGCCGGGCTGATCTCGGCGCCGCTTCGCGACCGGTTCGTGATCCGCGAGCACCTCGACTACTATTCGCCGGCGGAGCTGGCCGAGATCGTGCGGCGGTCGGCCGTGAAGCTGTCGATGCCGATGGACGACGATTCCGCCGACGAGATCGCACGCCGCAGCCGGGGGACGCCGCGGCTGGCGAACAACCGGCTGCGCTGGATCCGCGACTTTTCCACGAGCCGCGCGGGAGGCGCCATCACGGTCGACATCGCCCGCTCGGCGCTCGAGATGCAGGGGATCGACGAACTCGGGCTCGACGGGTTCGACCGCAAGTATCTGGACACGATCCAGCGGGTGTTCGGCGGCGGGCCGGTGGGGATCGAGGCGATCGCCCACACGATGAGCTCCGCGGCCGACACGCTCGAGGACGACGTCGAGCCGTTCCTCCTGCGGTGCGAGCTCGTGGTGCGCACGCCGCGGGGCCGGAAGCTCACGCCCAAGGGGGAGGAGCATCTCGGGGCTCCGCCGCAGGCCGGGCGCCAAAACACCCTGTTTTGAGCGGGCGATTGACCGTCCGCCACCGGGGCGGCTAGAGTCTGGGGCTCCGCACAAGCCTAGGTGACCCATGGCCGTTCCCAAGCGACGTCAGTCGAACCAGAAGACGCGGTCCCGCCGCGCCCACGATTTTCTCACCCCGCGTCAGCTGACGTTCTGCTCGAACTGCGGCAAGGCGGTGCCCACGCACCGGATCTGCGGCACGTGCGGCCACTACATGGGCCGGGCCGTCATCAAGACCGAGGGCTGAATCCTTGGCCGATGCGCAGCCCGCGGCAGGCGGCCGCCCGGCGATCCTCTTTCCCGGCCAGGGGGCGCAGTCCGTCGGCATGGTCGGGGAATGGTGCGGCGAGCACCCGGCCGCGAAGAGGCTTTTCGCCACGGCGGCCGAGATCCTCGGCTACGACCTCGAGGCGGTCTGCATGCAGGGGCCGGCCGAGCGGCTCAATACCACGGCGGTGAGCCAGCCGGCGATCCTCGTCACGAGCCTGGCCCTGCTCGAGGTGCTCCGCAGCCGGGGCGAACGCGTGCTCGACGAGGCGACGCACACGGCCGGCCTGTCGCTCGGAGAATACACCGCCCTCGTATTCGCCGGCGCGCTATCGTTTGAGGATGCCGTGCGGCTCGTCGACGTGCGCGGCCGGGCGATGCAGGAGTGCGCGGAGGAGCGGCCCGGGGCCATGGTGGCCGTGCTCGGGCTCGACCGGGCGCGCGTGGCGGCGCTCTGCGACGAGGCTCGTGGGAACGGCGTGCTCGGCGTGGCTAACGTGCTCTGTCCGGGCAACGTGGTGGCGTCCGGATCGGTCGACGCCTGCCGCCGGCTGGAGGCGGCCGCGGCGGCCGCCGGGGCGATGAAGTGCGTGCCGCTCGAGGTGGCGGGCGCGTTCCACACGGTGATGATGGAGCCCGCCGTCGCCAAACTCTCCGCGGCCCTCGCGGCGACCGAGATCCGCTCGCCGCGGATTCCCGTCGTGAGCAACGTCGACGCCCGGCCGCATGCCGACCC
>JBJSZP010000471.1:0-6002 GCA_046090365.1 Planctomycetia bacterium | reverse complement strand
GGATCGCCGTGGGCGGCGGTAAGGGCCTCGTGGTGCCGGTGCTCCGCAACGCCGAGATGCTCTCCTTCGCCCAGATCGAGCAGGCGATCGGCGACTTCGCCCGCCGTGCCGCCGACAACAAGCTCAAGCTCGAGGAGCTGCAGGGGGGCACGTTCACGATCTCCAACGGCGGTGTGTATGGCTCGATGATGAGCACGCCGATCATCAATCCCCCGCAGAGCGGCATCCTCGGGCTCCACGCGATCCAGGACCGGCCGATGGCCGTGAACGGCCAGGTGGTGATCCGGCCGATGATGTACCTCGCGCTCACCTACGATCACCGGCTCGTGGACGGCCGCGAGGCGGTCACGTTCCTGAAGCGGATCAAGGAATCGATCGAGGATCCCAGCCGCCTGCTCCTGGAGGTGTAGCCGCCGATGCAGCACGACCTGGTGGTGATCGGGGGCGGGCCGGGCGGCTACGTGGCGGCGATCCGCGCAGCGCAGCTCGGGATGAAGGCGGCCGTCGTCGAGAAGGAGGAGAAGCTCGGCGGCACCTGCCTGCGCGTGGGCTGTATCCCCTCGAAGGCCCTGCTCGAGTCGAGCCACAAGTTCGAGGAGGCGGGGCACGAATTCTCGCAGCACGGGATCCGCGTGGCCGGCGTGGCGCTCGACCTCGCCGCCATGATGAAGCGCAAGGACGAGGTGGTGGGCACGCTCTCCAAGGGGATCGAGGCCCTCCTCGCCAAGAACAAGGTGACGCGGATCCGTGGCACCGGCCGGCTCGCCGGGTCCGGCCGCGTCGAGGTGACGCACGCCGACGGGGCGAAGACGGCGCTCGAGGCGCCGCAGATCATCATTGCCGTCGGCAGCCGCGCGGTGGTCCTGCCGGGGATCGAGGTCGACGGCCGGCTCGTGGGCACGAGCACCGAGGCGATCGCGTTCGACGCGGTGCCCGGGCACCTCGTCGTGATCGGCGGTGGCTACATCGGCCTCGAGCTCGGCAGCGTGTGGCGGCGGCTCGGGGCGAAGGTGACGGTGCTCGAATATGCCGACAGGATCCTGGCCGGGCTCGACGGCGAGATCGCCGCCGAGGCGCTCCCGTTGTTTCGCAAGCAGGGGCTCGACATCCGCCTGGGTGCGAAGGTGAAGAGCGCGCGGGCCGTGGGGGAAAAGTGCGTCGTGGAGTGCGAGGGGCAGGAGCCGATCGAGTGCGACCGCGTGCTCGCCGCGACGGGCCGTCGGCCCGCGACCGACGACCTGGGCCTCGAGACCGTCGGCATCCAGGTGGACAAGCGGGGCTGGATCCCGGTCGACGGCCGGTTCCGCACGGCGGCTGCGGGCGTGTATGCGGTCGGCGACTGCATCCCCGGCCCGATGCTCGCCCACAAGGCGGAGGAGGATGGCGTGGCCTGCGTCGAGGCGATGCACAGCGGGTGGACGCACGTCGACTACGATCTCGTGCCGGCCGTCGTGTTCACGCATCCGGAGATCGCTGCGGTCGGCAAGACGGAGGAGCAGCTCGTGGCCGCCGGCGCGGCGTTCAAGAAGGGCGTGTTCCCGTTCCGGGCCAACGGCCGGGCCCGCACGATCAACGACACGACGGGCAAGGTGAAGGTGCTCGCCGACGCGGCCACCGACCGCGTGCTCGGCGTGCACATCATCGGTCCGTCGGCGGGCGACCTGATCGGCGAGGCCGCGGCGGCGATGAACTTCGGCGCCACCGCGGAGGACATCGCCCGGGTGTGCCACGCGCACCCGACGCTGCCCGAGGCCCTCAAGGAAGCGGCCCTGGCGGTGCACGGCCAGGCGATCCACGCGTAGGACCGCACTGCCGCTCAGTCGTCGTCGCTGACGCCGGCTGGATCGAACTCCGGGATCGCATCCGTGTCGTACGCGTCGTCCTCGTCGGAGCCGCGCACGTAGGCGAGGAGCGAGTTCTTTTCGCTCTCGGAGATCTCGGCGTGCCGGTAGCTGTCGATGATCTCCGATGCCGGGGGCACCACCACTTCCCGAAGGTCGATCACGCCCAGCCCGCGCCGGCGGACGTACAGGTCGCAGAGCACCAACAGTTCGTCGCGTTTCATTCCTCTCCTCCTTGCGGACGGCCCGCGCAGGTGGACCTCGGCCCATGTCGCCGGCCCGCCCGATGACGCCAGTGTGTACGGAAAATGTGAGGGAATGGTTCGCACGCTTTGGGTCGCGAACGTGAGAATTGCGTGAACCGGCCCAGCGGCCCTTTTGACCGCGGGTTTCGCGGCCCAGTACAACACTCACAGTGTCTCCCGGCGGCACCGTGGCTGCGAACTCCGTCCTAAGGATCAGGTGCATCATGGCGAAGAAGATCACGGCCCTCGTCCGGCTGCAGATTCCCATCGACTGGCCGTGAACGAAGCCGCTCCGGCCGCCCTGCCACCGTGGATCGTCGCGGTGGCGATCGAAGCGTCCGTCACGCTGCCCGACGGCGGCGTCGTGGGCCGGGATGAGTTCCACGGCTGGCTCTGGGAACGCGCCGAGGGACTGCTCGGCATCGACGAGGGCAGCGTCACCGCGACCGACGCGGCCGCCGCCGGGCTCGTGCCGGAATGGATGGTCATCGACACAGCCGCCGCACCGCCGGACCGCGACTGGGTCGCGGATCTCGCCGTCGCCCACGCCGAGTGGTGGTTCGTCGACGAATGGTCGGCCCGTTCAGCAGCCGGCCTCGTCGCGGATCTCGCCGGCTGTCGCGTCCGCGGCATCCGCGTCGACGAGCCGGTCGATCACGAGCAGCCGGCCCCCTTTGGGCCGGTCGCCATTCCGGGCTTCGGCACGGTGCGGGCGGCAGGCGACGAGGGAGAGGCCGGGGTCGATGGGAACGGCACGGCCACGATCTTCATCGAGCCGGGGCTCGGATTCGGCACGGGGCTCCACGAAACCACGCAGTTGTGCCTGGCGGCGCTCGCCGACCGGCGGCGGCGCAACGGACGCTTCGACCGCGTGCTCGACCATGGCAGCGGCTCCGGAATTCTCGGCATCGCAGCGGTGGTGCTCGGGGCGGCGCGGGTCGATGCCGTCGAGATCGACACGAACGTACACGCCGCCCTACGTGACAACGCGCGGCGCAATGGCGTCGACGGCCGGCTCTGTCTCGCTCACGACCTACCCGTCGCGACCGACCCCTACGACGTGGTCGTCGCCAACATCGTCGCGGTGGTCCTGATCGAGCAGGCCGCTGTGCTCTGCAGCCACGTCAGCCGCCGGGGCGGGGAACTCGTGCTTTCCGGCCTGCTCGCCGACGAGACCCCGGCCGTGGCTGAACGCTTCGCAAAGCTCCTCGGCATCCGCCCGCGGATCACGGAACGCGGCATCTGGCGCTGCCTGTCGTTTCGATACGAGTGACGAGCCACTCAAAAGGCGGGCATCGTGCCCGCCAGTGTTCACAATACGCCCGGCTGGACTCGAACCAGCGGGCTGTTTTCCGCAAAGCCTCGGCATCGTGCCTCGCTTTGCTTGGCCAGCATCCACTGGCTCTCGAACATCGGGCCTCCGGCCCTTCGCGCTATGAATACGCCCGGCTGGACTCGAACCAGCGACCCTGGGATTAGAAATCCCATGCTCTATCCACCTGAGCTACGGGCGCTCTTGAGGTTGCGATACGAGCATACAACGTCTGCCTGCCACCGGCGGCTTTCCCAGTTTCGCCAGCTTGCCGCGGCGATGGTCGGCCGCGAGAAAATCGAGCTGCTTGGGTGCCGGTCGTTTGTCTTTCAGAGGGGCGACACCTACATTTGGCGTCCATCGGAGGGGTGATGCCGCCCCGCGAAACTCACGGAGGGGATTTCCATGCACACCATCGAACAGGATCGGATCAACGCGCTCAAAGCCCTGTCGCCGCTGGAGGCGATTCGGGCCTGGCTCAGTGAGGCGGTCGGCCCGGAGGATCGTTCCGCGCTCTCCCTGGCGATCCAGCGGGATCGGCGGATCGAACTCGACGACGACGAGATCGCCTACCTCGTGCAGGACGGGATCGAGTGTGGGCTCGACGCGCGGGCCGTCTTCGAGCGGCTCCTGAGTGCCGGCGATGGCTTCCAGGCGCGACATTCCAATCCGCTGCCCCCTCGATAGCCCCCGCCCGCGAAGTGTCCCAGTGGCCTGCCGGGCTTTGGTCGCGGCGGAGACGCCGGTTTGGCGGGGTGCTTGACGACGAAGCAGCCGGGACGAATCGTTGGCCCGTCCGGAAGACGAGTTGCTGGGAGATCCACGCGCCGGCGTGGGGGCTCCGGCACAGCGTAGGCCGAGGAAATTCCTCCCCTACGCAGGTGCCGCCATGGTCGTCGTTGCTTCCGGGATCGTCTGCGAACGCCTGTGCTTTGATTCGCCCTTCCCAGCGTTCTCCAGCGCCGCGGCCCCGCCGGCCCTGACGGGACTCGTGCTCACGGGCGACAGGCCTCTCCGCGAGCGGCTGCGGCTGATCACCGAAACCTGCGGGTGGGAGTGCCGATCGCCGGCCACGGTATCTACAGCCTGGCGGGGCATGGCCACCGGAGCGAGGCTCGCCTTCGTGGATATTGCCCATCCCCTGGAAGGCCGCATGGGCGACACCCGGCTCCTCGCCGAGGCCCTCGCCGAGCGGCCCGGCGTGATGCTCGTGGTCTGCGGGATCCCGCCGTGCTCGGCGGACGGCAAGGCCCAGACGGCCGATGAGCGTTGGGCCCGCGAGTTGGGGGCGTTCGTCTACCTCCCGGGGGTCGGTGCCGACGAGGGCGTCGCCCAGATCGTCGACGAAGCCCGGCGGGTTTTGGGCGGCAAGCGGTAGTGCCACGGCCGAAAAATTGCCCCGCCCCGAACCATGGGGTATGTCTTTTCGTAGAGGACGGCGGGCGATCCTCTCTCGGCCCGGCCCGGCGGGAGATCACTGCGGCCAGGAGGCCGAATCCACATGGCATCTCGATCCACATCCCGCCGGCGGTCCCGTCAGAGTTCCCCGGCCCGCGTGGAGCCGCTCGAGCCCCGGCTGGCGCTGGCGGTGACCGTGCTCAGTCCGCTCCCCGACCTGATCCGGCCATCAACGGCGACGACGGAGACGATCTCCGTCGCCGACCGGTTCGACGACCCTGACGTGACCGGCACGGTGGTGCAGTTCAAAGTGAACACGGCCGCCCCGAACGACCTGTTTTTCGTCGAACTTTTCGACGGCAAAGACCAGACCGGGAAAGACCAGACCGGGCCGGGGCGAACACGCGAGACGCCGCTGACGGCCGCGAACTTCCTCGAGTACGTCAACGACGCCAGCTACGCGAACACGATCATCCATCGCAGCATTCCAGGCTTCATCGTGCAGGGAGGCGGCTTCAAGGCGCCGACGGCGGCCTTTGGCCAGTCGGGCGGCACCCCCGCCACGATCACCGCCAAGTCACCGGTGCTCAATGAGCCCGGCAACACGAACGTCCGTGGCACGATCGCGATGGCGAAGCTGGGCGGCAATCCCAACAGCGCGACGAACCAGTGGTTCTTCAATCTCGCCAATAACAACGACCCCACGGACCCCCAGAGCCTCGATAACCAAAATGGCGGCTTCACCGCGTTCGGCCGCGTGCTCGGCAACGGCATGACGGCTGTCGATGCCATGGCGGCGGTTCCCAGGTATAACCGAGTCGCTGAATATGGGGGGGTAACCAATCCCGTGGGGGGCGCCATGGGAGAACTGCCGCTTCGGAACGCGCCGGCCACGCTGCCTCCGGGCTATGTCGTCCAGCCTGGCCAGTTCGTCACGCTGCAGTCGATCAGCCGCGTCGGCGAACTCGTCTATGAGGTCACGAGCAGCGATCGGGATCTCGTGGCGGCCAGTTTCCCCCCCGGCTTGGGCGGCACGACCCTGCAGCTGGTGCACAACCCCAACGGGTCCGGCACGGCCGTGATCACGGTGCGGGCCGCGTCGGTGTTCGACCCCACGAACTTCAAGGAGGATTCGTTCACCGTCGAGCGGCAGCCGCCGGCGCCGACGGCGCCCGGCGCGCCGGGTGTCGCGACGGGATTGCCGGT
>JBJSZP010000470.1:0-641 GCA_046090365.1 Planctomycetia bacterium | reverse complement strand
AGCTTCACGAGTGTGACTGCGACGGGCTTGTATGGCTCGCTGATGTTCACGAAAGACGGCTCCGGGGTGTGGACGAGCGGCTCGACGAGCCAGGCCGGCCAGACGATGACGTTCACGCAATCCACCGGCGACCTCGTGATCGTCCCCGAGCCGATGACGCTCGTGTTCGGCGCTCTCGCGTCGCTCGCAGTCATTCGCATGGTGCGGAACTCCACTCGCCGCCGCGCCGGCTGAACCGGCCCGGGCCTGCCGGTCGCCGGCCGCCTGTTTTGACGGCATTCGGCCGCCGCCCTACGATCGCGTCGTGCTTTGTACGGACAAAATCCAGCGGGCTGTCGTGTGGGCCGTTTGGCTCATCGTGGGCCTTGCGTTTTCCGCCTCGTCGCGATCGACGGGCGCCCACGAGCCGGCAGTGCCTGAGTGGAGCGCCGCGTTCGTCCAGGAGGCCCTGGCCGATGCCCGGGCCAAGGGCGACGCCCGGCGCGGAGCGGGCGTGTTCAGCGCGGCTACGACCGGCTGCACGGCCTGCCACAAGGTGGCGGGGGAGGGGGGCGCGGTCGGCCCCGAGCTCACCACGATCGCCAAGTGCCTTTCCCCGGAGGAGATCGTCGAGAGCGTCTACTGGCCCTCGCGGGCGGTGA
>JBJSZP010000469.1:0-2409 GCA_046090365.1 Planctomycetia bacterium | reverse complement strand
CGACGCACCGCTCGGGCCGGGCGGAGAGCCGGCGGGCCGCCTCGAGAAAGGGCTCGGGGTTCGGCTTGTGTTTCGCCGTGTCTTCGCTCGCCACGATCGTGTCGAAGCAGTCGGCGAGGCCGACGTGGGCCAGGATCCGCTGGCAGACGGCCCGGTGGCCGCCGGTGACGACGGCGAGCGGGATCCGGCCCCGCGACCGCAGCACCACGTCGACAACCGGGTCGATCGCCCGCACGTGGTCGAGCTGGGCCAGGAACTGCGTTTCCTTCATGTGCACGGCGCCGTCGATGTCGAGCTCGAGGCCCACCTCGCCGGCGAGCGTGGCCACGATCTCGCGGGTGGGCTTGCCGCCCATGGCGTAGAAGCGATCTTCATCGAAGGCCAGGCCGTGGGCCTCGGTGACGTGCATCCAGGCCCGGTAGTGGGCCGGCATCGTGTCGGCGAGCGTGCCGTCGCAGTCGAAGAGCAGCGCGTCGTGGTCTTGCAGCTGCCAGACGGGCGCGGGCGAAGTGGGCATGGATGGCGGTCTGGGGGGGACGGCGGGAGACGTGGGGTCTGTCACCCGGTGAACGTCACGCTCGAGCCCGCTGCAAGCTGGTTGCCGGCCACATCAATGATATTCGAACCCGACGCCACGAGCGACAGTGTATACGCTCCTGACGTGGGCCGCGTGATCTTCGCGAATGTCAACGTGCGAGTCGTCCCAGTGCCGGTAAGCGATATGGTGCCAAACAGCGTGGCTACCTGCGGATCATTGAGCCGCAAATCGATCGCTCCCGTCGCCGTCATGCCGGAGATGCGGAAGTCGTCAAGGGTCACGCCAGCCACGGCAGAGTCGAACACCAGCGAGACACTCCGAGATTGGGCTGCAAAAACCATCGGCCGCACTACGGGCGGGGAGTTGTCAAGCGTGAACGCCAGCGGCGCGGAGCGAGCGGAAATGTTTCCGGCGGCATCGGTCTGGCGCACGAGCACACTCACCGCGCCCTGAGCCGGGGCGAAACCGGCCGTCCACGTGGCGCCGTTGTTGGTGGAGTGTTCGACCTTGGCATTTGGCTCGATCGCGCCAAGGGAGAGTTCGGCAGAGTTGGTGACTCGATCGTTGCCAAGCGTGCCCGTGTCGCTCTTGAGGGCCACGGTGGGTGTGGCCGGGGCCCTCGTGTCGAGTGTGAACTCGAAGGGCGTCGGCGAAGACACGCGCGACAACGTCACCTGGCGCACCTGGACAGCGTTCCTGCCCTCGACGGGGGTGAACGTGGTTCTCCAGGTGGTGCCGTTGTTGGTCGAGTATTCGATCCTGGCGCCGGCTTCGGTGCCGGTGACGGCGAGCGTGCCCGTCTTCGTGATCCGGTCGGTGGCGCTCGTGCCTGTGTCACTCGCGAGGGCGACGATGGGGGCGGCAGCGGGCGTCGTGCGGAGCGCGAAGGCGAGCGGCGTGGAGGCGAGCGAGATGTTGCCGGCGAGATCGGTCTGGCGGACCTGGACGGAGTTGGCGTTTTCGACGGCGGTGAAGGTGGGCGACCAGCTCTTGCCACCGTCGACCGAGTATTCGACCGTGGCTCCGGCCACGGTGCCGGAGAGCTTCAGGCTGCCGTCGGCGGTGATCCGGTCGGTGGCGCTGGTGCCGGTGTCGTTGGCCAGAGCGACCACAGGCGCGGCCGGGGCGACGGTGTCGAACGTGATGGCCAGCGGAAGCGAGCGGGCCGAGATGTTGCCGGCGGCGTCGGTCTGGCGGGCAAGCACCGTGACGGCGCCCTGGGCCGGGGTGAAGGTGGTCGCCCAAGTGGAACCGTTGTTGACGGAGTATTCCACCTTGGCGCCCGGTTCGATGCCTGTTGTGGTGAGTGTGCCGACCTTCGTGATTCGGTCGGAGTTGCTCGCACCGGTGTCGCTTGCGAGCGCGATGACGGGCGCAACCGGGGCGTTGGTGTCGCGGGTGAACTCGAATGAGGCGGCCGGAGAGGCATTGCCGGCGAGATCGACCTGGCGGACCTGGACGGAGTTGTTCCCTTCGACGGATGTAAAGGTGGGCGTCCAGGTGGTGCCGCTGTCGGTGGAGTATTCGATCTTGGCGCCGGTCTCGGTGCCGGTGACGGCGAGGGTAGCGATCTTCGTGAGCTTGTCGGAGTTGCTCGAGCCGGTGTCGCTTGTGAGCACTACCTTGGGGGCGAGCGGAGCTGTGGTGTCGCGGGTGAAGGCGAGCGTGGCGGAGGTCGACACGTTGCCAGCGATGTCGGTCTGGCGGACCAGGACGGTGTTGGCTCCCTCGGCCGGGGAGAACGTGTTTGTCCAGGTGCGGCCGTTGTTGGCAGAGTATTGCACGACCGCGCCAGCCTCGGTGCCGGAGACGGTAAGCAAGCCCGACTGCGTGATCCGGTCGATGGCACTCGAGCCGGTGTCGGTCGTGAG
>JBJSZP010000468.1:0-1391 GCA_046090365.1 Planctomycetia bacterium | reverse complement strand
CACGTTGCTGCCGATCACCGAGTCGTGGCCGATCCGCGTCGCACCGCCGAGGATCGTGGCGTTGGCGTAGATCACCACGCGGTCCTCGATCGTCGGATGCCGCTTCGTGCCGCGCACGAGGTTGCCGTCGCCGTCGGTCTGAAACGACACGGCGCCGAGCGTGACGCCCTGGTAGAGCTTCACGCGGCTGCCGATCTCGCACGTCTCGCCGATCACCACGCCCGTGCCGTGGTCGATGAAGAAGTGGTCGCCGATCGTGGCGCCGGGATGGATGTCGATGCCGGTGCGCGAGTGGGCCCACTCCGCCATCATCCGGGGGATGAGCGGGACCTCGAGCGCGTGCAGCAGGTGGGCGAGCCGGTGGATCGTCACGGCCTCGAGGCCGGGATAGCAGAAGATCACCTCGTCGAGCGTCCGCACTGCCGGATCGCCGTCATAGGCGGCCTGCACGTCGGTGGCGAGCACGCGGCGCACGTCGGGGATCCGCTCCAAGAACTCGATCGCCTTGGCCTGGCCGAGGGCCTCGAAGTCGCCCTCCTCGGTGCAGTGCTGGACGGCGTCAGGCAGCGCGGGGGGCTCGACGCCCTGATCGGCCGCGGCATGCTGCACGGCCACGCTGTGCCGCAGGGCGCGGCCGATCTGCGTCGTGAGCTTGTCGTGGAGCCCGTCCACGAGGTCACCCACGTGGTAGGTCACGTTGCCGAGGTGCAGGTTCTCGCGCCGCCGGTAGCCGGGGTAGAGAATCTCCTTGAGGTCCTCGCAGGCGGAGATGATCGACTCATAGTTCGGGAGCGGGCAGTGGCCGAGGTAGTGGATCGTGGGGACCGCCTGGTAGGTCTCCACGATCCGCCGCGTGAGCTCGGGCAGCTGTTCCTTGAGACGAACGTCTGTGGCCATAAGGTTGGATCGTAGGATCGGGCCGCGTCTCCAGCAACAAACGAAGGCGCGACCTCCGCCCTATGCCGCAAAAAACGCCACCCGTACGGTCGGCCCGGCGACGGTGGAAAATTGAGTGATCCTGCCGATTTTCCCGCCCCCCGCGGTCCCGCCGGGAGTCTCGGAAGTCCAGGCGGACTCTGCCGGCGCAATCCCCGACGTTGCACGCTGGGCGCTCGCCGGCTCGGGGTCGCCCCTACCACCTCGCCGGACGTTCGGCTCGTTGGCGCGCGCCGGCTCGTGACTGCCCACGCCCTCTCGCTTGACGTTCGCCTCGGCCCTCCAGGCCTCGGCTCTCTGCGTGTCCGCTTCGCTTTCGCCATCCATGGCTGCGCTCGCTCCCACAGCCCGCTCGAGGGCATGGGCATCCCCGAGCCTCCTCAACTGGAGACGGGGAGGCGAGGGGGTGCCCCTACCATTGAGCCGGCGTATGCAGGCAAGCGCAGCCATGGATG
>JBJSZP010000467.1:0-4335 GCA_046090365.1 Planctomycetia bacterium | reverse complement strand
TTCTCGATCTTCTCCTTCGCTTCCTGGAGCGTGAGGCCCGTCACATACACGCTGCCATACGTGCCAAGATTGATCGTGCCGTCGGGGCCCACGAGGTGCTCCCCCGAGATCTGCTGCTGGCCGGCGGCCTGGGCGAGCGTGAGCGACACCTGCGGCTCCTTGAGCACGCGCTTGAGGTGCCGAAACACGGCGTCCTGCGCCTCATCGAGCGACTGCCCGCCCACCATCAACTTGCCATACGAAGGCCCGAGGTCGAGCATCCCGCCCGGCTCAACCACATAGATGCCGTTGATCGGCTGCTCGAGGAGCGTGCCCTCCACGATCACCTGGAGCGAGTCGAAGCTCTGAATCCGGAAGGGCGGCTTGGGCACCACGCGGAGCGCGTCGATGAGGAGGATGTCCGGCGGCTCGATCACATAGGGCGGGAGCGAGATCTTGGCCAATTCCTTGGCCGGCATCCGCTCCGGATCGGGCGGACACTGCGAGTCGAGAACCGCCTGCTGCGTGATCGCCCGCTGCGGCCGCCCAAATGTCTGGCAGCCGGTCGTGTTTGCGACCACGGCCACAAGCAGCGTCCACACGATGGCCTTGCGGGCGGTTTCGCGGCTCGTTTTCTTCAGGTTCGGGCGTCGCATGGCAAACTCCTCCCAACCGCTACAGTCGGTTGTCTCGGAGTTATCGGCACAACCAGACCGGAAACTTTGCCCTGTTTTCCGCGGCGAATCGGGCCCGCGCAGCGGCCTGGAAAACGTCGTAAACTTCGGGGTGTGGTCTTCTTCTGCGGCTTTCGCCCATGCCCATCTTGCCCCGGCAACGCGATCTTTTTCCGGCCGACCTGCTCGAGGCAGACAGCCCCGTTTTCGCAGTGCCCGGCAATTGGGTCGCGTTTTACACACTCTCGCGCCGCGAAAAGGATCTGATGCGAAAACTGGAGGCCGTGGGCATACCCTTCTACGCCCCGCTCATCCGGCGGCGGCTGCGATCCCCCGGAGGCCGCACGCGTGATTCCCACGTTCCGCTCTTTCCGGGCTATGTGTTTTCAAGGGTCGACGACGACCAGCGCCGCGCCGCCCTGGCCACCAACACGATCGCCCGCTGGCTCCCGATCGCCGACGAAGCCGCCCTCCTCGCCGATCTGCGCGGCATCAAGCAGCTCATCGATGCCGACTGTCCGCTCACGCCCGAGGCCCGCATCGAACCAGGCCAGAGTGTCCGCGTACGGAGTGGGGCCCTGCGGGGGCTCGAGGGCACGGTCGTCAGGCGCCATGGCGAGCAGCGGCTCGTGGTGGCGGTGCGATTCTTGAATCAGGGGGCTTCGGTGGAACTCGAAGATATCGACCTGGAGAGGCTCGCATGAACTTGGCCCATCCCGAGAAACTGATCCGCAGAATGTCGCGGAAGGCGGCTCTGCTGCTGGTCGTCCACGCGGCGCTGTTCACCTTCGCACTCTTCGTCGCGTTCTTCACCCGCAACGACTTCAATTTCGCCGGCAACTGGCTGCCCGTGTATCTGGCCACGGTCGGCGGCGTCGTGGTGCTCAAGTTGATCGTGTTCTATTCGCTCGGCCTCTGTCATGTGTCGTGGCGGCGCGTGTCGTTCGGCGACCTCACGGCTCTTCTCTGGGCCGCCACGCTCACGATGCTGATCATGGCCACGATCGACGGACTGTTTCTCTCCACGGGCCGCATTCAGGGAATCAAACGGATCCCGCGCAGCGTGATTCTGCTCGACTGGGCATGCACGATCATGCTCGTGGGCGGCATGCGCACCCTCTGGCGGAGCTTCTACGAGGAACTGCGGCCGATCTTCAGCAAAACGCCCGCAAAATCTGCGCTCATCATCGGCGCCAGCCAGGCGGGAGAGTTGCTCGCCCGCAATCTCAAGGCCGCGTCAAACAGCCCCTACCATATCGTGGGCTTCCTCGACGACGATCCTGCGCTCCACGGCAATCGCTTCTCCGGCATCGAGGTGCTCGGCTCCATCGACCGGGCGAGCCTCGAAGTGGAGCGCCGCCGCATTCAGGAGGTGCTCGTGCAGTCGGGCACGCTCACGGGCAAGCGATTCCGCAAACTGTTCGACGAGTGCACGGCGGCGGGAGCAACGGTGAAGGTGATCCCCGCCATCGACGAACTGCTCGGGGAGAAAAACGGCGACCAAAAACACGTCCGGCTTCGATCGGTGGAGATCAAGGATCTTTTGCGCCGCGAGCCCGTCCGGCTCGACGACTCCGCCGTGGCCCGGCTCGTCGCGGGCCGCACGGTGCTGGTCACCGGTGCCGGCGGCTCGATCGGCTCCGAAATCTGCCGCCAAGTGCTCCGCTACCACCCGCAGAAACTGCTCCTCGTCGAGCGCGGTGAAAACGCCCTGTTCCTCGTCGAACAGGAGTTTTCGCGGCTGGATCCGAAGCCCCCGTTCGAGCCGCTGATCGCCGACATCACCGACGAGGACCGCATCGACCAGATCATGGCCGACCACAAGCCGGCGGTGGTGTTTCACGCGGCGGCCCACAAGCACGTGCCGATGATGGAATGGAATCCCGCCGAAGCGATCAAGAACAACTGCCTCGGCACGCGCTCCCTCGCCCGACTCGCCGACCGGCATGGCGTGGGCACGTTCGTGACGATCTCCACCGACAAAGCCGTGCATCCCACAAGCGTGATGGGCTGCTCGAAGCTCATCGCCGAGCGCTACGTGCAGGCATTTTCCAAGGAATCCGCCACGAAGTTCATCGTCGTGCGCTTCGGCAACGTGCTCGCGAGCAACGGCAGCGTGGTGCCGATCTTCCAGGAGCAGATCCGCCGCGGCGGGCCGATCACGGTCACGCATCCCGACATCGAGCGGTATTTCATGATGATCCCGGAGGCGTCGCAGCTCGTGCTCCAGGCGGCCGCGATGGGCGACGGCGGCGAGATCTTCGTGCTCGACATGGGGGAAAGCGTGAAGATCGTCGACCTGGCCCGCGACCTCATTGCCCTCTCGGGCCTCGCAGAAGACGATATCGACATCGAGTTCACCGGCCTCCGGCCCGGAGAGAAACTGTTCGAGGAACTCTACTTCGACGAAGAGCGCCGCCTGCCCACGCCGCACCCCAAAGTGTTTTGCGCAATGCACCGGCCGGCGGAACTGGCGGAAATCGAGGGGATCCTCGAGGAACTGCGCGAGGTGATCGACGACCCGCCCGACGAAGTGCGGCGCCGGCTGCGAAAACTCGTGCCCGAATATGCGCGGGAGCACGAAAAGCCGACGGTGAACGTCGATGCGTAACCCCCGCCTGTCGGTGATTCCAGAGGCCCGTTCATCGCTCGACGCGGCGGCGGCCGGCATCCGCGTGCCGTTCGTGAGGCCGGCGCTGCCGGCGTTTGAGAGCCTTCGCGGGCCCTATGAGGAAATCCTGCGGAGCGGCCAGCTCACCAAAGGCCGGTATGTCGAATCGCTCGAGCATGCGCTCGCCAAGCGGCTCGGCGTGCGGCACTGCGTGGCGGTGAGCAGCTGCACGGTGGGCCTGATGCTCGTCTATCGGGCGATCGACCTGTCGGCCGGCAGTTGCCGCAGCCGGCGGAGCGGCACGGACGAGTGCCCCGTCGCATCGATGGAGCCGCTCTCGCGGTTCGGCATGGTGCGGTCGAGCGGCCGCAGCGAGCCGGTGGGCGAGGTGATCATCCCGAGTTTCACGTTTCTGGCCGCCCCGGCGGCGATCGTCTGGAACAGTCTCCGGCCGGTATTCATCGACGTCGACCAGCATTCCACAAACGTCTCACCGCAGGCGGTGGCCGCCGCCATCACGCCCCGCACCGTGGCGATCGCAGCCTGCCACAATTTCGGTAATCCATGCGACGTGGCGGGGCTCGAGGCGATGGCCGCGGAGCACGGGCTGCCGCTGGTGATCGACGCGGCCCACGGCTTCGGCGCGAGCCTGCATGGGCGGCCGGTCGGCAAGGGGGGCACGGCGCAGGTATTCAGCCTCTCACCCACGAAACTGCTCGTGGCCGGGGAGGGGGGCGTGGTGGCCACCGACTGCGAGTGCCTCGCGCACTTTGTGAGGCTCGGCCGTGAATATGGCAACGACGGCTCCTACGACGCCCTGTTTCCCGGGGTCAACGGCCGCATGCCCGAGTTGAGCGCCGCCACGGCCCTCGCCGGGCTCGAGATTCTCGACGACGTCGCCGCCCACCGCCAGAAGATTGCAGCGCTTTACCGGGAGGAACTCTCGTTCCTTCCTGGCATCGGCTTCGTGGAGCAGGCCAGCGGTGCCCGGTCGAGCCACAAGGATTTCTCGATCACGATCGATCCTGCCCGGTTCGGCATGTCGCGTGATGCCCTCCGCCGCGTGCTGGC
>JBJSZP010000466.1:0-3473 GCA_046090365.1 Planctomycetia bacterium | reverse complement strand
GTGAAGAAGCCGATCCTCAAGCTCACCGACGAAGACTACAACGAGCACGGTCTCCAAGACCTGCTCTCCAACCGCGGGCGGGCCTACGACCTCAACATCGAGGTGTTCCGCGCGATGCAGGACACGATCACGGGCTGGCCGGGCGGCAAGCCGGGCACGCCGCGGCGGATCCGCGGCCTCGACGCCGCCGCCGAGGCGAAGAAGAGCGCCGAGTTTCCCAAGCGCGTGATCGTGTTCAGCCCGCACCCCGACGACGACGTGATCAGCATGGGCGGCACGTTCATCCGTCTCTGCGAGCAGGGGCACGAGGTGCACGTGGCCTACCAGACGAGCGGCAACATCGCCGTGTGGGACGAGTCGGCCGACCGCCACGTGGATTTCGTGGAGGAGTTTTGCAAGGCGTTTGGCGTGGGTGAGAAGGCGGGCGCCGTCGCCGAGAAGATCCGGGCGTTCCTCAAGACGAAGCACGCCGGCGCCGTCGACCTGCCCGAGCTCCAGGCCGTGAAGGGGCTCATCCGCCGCACCGAGGCCCGGGCCGGCGCCCGCTACTCGGGCGTGAAGCCGGAGCACATCCACTTCCTCGACCTGCCGTTCTACGAGACGGGCACCGTGCGCAAGAAGCCGATCGGCCCCGAGGACATCGCGGTCACGGTCAGGCTGCTCGAACGGGTGAAGCCGCACCAGGTGTATGCCGCCGGCGACCTCTCCGACCCGCACGGCACGCACCGCGTGTGCCTGGCCGCGATCACGCAGGCGCTCGAGCAGGTGAAGGGCCAGGCCTGGGCCCGCGACTGCGAGCTCTGGCTGTATCGCGGCGCCTGGCAGGAGTGGGAGCCGCACGAGATCGACATGGCCGTGCCGCTCTCGCCCGACGAAGTGGAGCGGAAGCGGATGGCGATCTTCAAGCACGAAAGCCAGAAGGACCGGGCGTTGTTCCCCGGCCCGAGCGACCCGCGCGAGTTCTGGCAGCGGGCCGAGGACCGCAACCGCGAAACCGCCCGGCTCTACGACAGGCTCGGCCTGCCGGAATACGAGGCCATCGAGGGCTTCGTGCTCCATCGCGGCTAGCCTGGCTCTGCGGAGCACCGGCGCCGTGGAAACCACAACGTTGTTTCTGGCCGGCGACGTGATGACCGGCCGCGGCCTGGATCAGGCCCTGAAGCACCCGGGCTCGCCGGCGCTGCACGAGCCGAGCGTGCGCGATGCCCGGCGATATGTGGAACTCGCCGAGGCGGCCCACGGGTCGATCCCGATCCCGCTCGCGCCGGCGTATCCGTGGGGCGATGCGATCGCCGTGCTGGACGAGGCCAGGCCCGATGCGCGGATCATCAACCTGGAGACGAGCGTCACGACGAGCGGCAGCTGGTGTCGGGGCAAGGAGATTCATTACCGCATGCATCCCGCGAACGTCGACTGCCTGACCGCCGCCGCGATCGACGTCGCCACGCTGGCCAACAACCACACGCTCGACTGGGGGCGTGAAGGGCTGGTCGAGACGCTCGACACGCTCCACCGAGCCGGCATCCGGACCGCCGGCGCCGGCAGAACCCTGGCGGAGGCGGAGCAGCCTGCCATCGTGGATCTTCGCGGAGGCGGGCGCGCCCCGGGCCGAATCCTCGTATGGTCCGTCGGCTCGGCGACAAGCGGCATCCCGCTCGACTGGCAGGCCACGGATCATGGCTCGGGCCTCGCTTTGGTCGATGCGATCGACGCCCGCGCGGCCGAGTCGCTCGCGGCCCGGGTGGCGGCGGGCAAGCGGCCGGGGGACATCGCCGTGGTCTCGATCCACTGGGGCACGAACTGGGGATTCGAGGTTCCCGAAGAGTTTGTGAGGTTCGCCCACCGGCTGATCGACGGCGGCTGCGATCTCGTGCACGGGCATTCATCACACCACGTCCGTCCCATCGAGGTGTACCGCGACCGGCTGATCCTCTACGGCTGCGGCGATCTCCTCGACGACTACGAGGGCATCACTGGGCATGCCGCCTATCGCAGCGATCTCGGCCTCATGTACTTCCCCACGCTCGACGTGGCGACGGGCCGGCTCGTGGGGATGCAGATGGTGCCGCTGCAGATGCGGCGGTTTCGGCTGGGCCGCGCGGCCGACGAGGGGCTCCACTGGCTCGCAGACGCGCTCTCGCGGATCTCCCGCCCGTTCCACACGTCGGTCGAGATCGAGCCTCAGGGGCGTCTGGCCGTGCGGTGGTGACCGCCCGGGCAATAAGCGGACGATGGCTGCGGAAAAGGCCCGGCTACCGTGTCTTCGGCTCAAGCGACACCCGTCGCACGCCTGCTCGCGTCATTCGATTCCACGCATCGGCCAGCGAGCCTTGGAGGTCGATGCCCCGGCAGGCCTGCTCGATGACGCCGACATCGTACCCCAGTGCGCGGGCGTCGAGCGCCGTGTGCAACACACAGTAGTCCGTCGCCAGGCCCGCGAGCAGGATTTCGCGCACGTCAGCCGCCCGGAGGATCGCATCGAGGCCGACCGGGGTCCGGCGGTCGTTCTCGAAAAATGCGGAGTAGCTGTCGATCCTTGGGCTGACGCCCTTGCGCACGATCGTGGCATCCGCCGGCACGTCGAGCCCGGGATGAAACGCCGCTCCCCGCGTGCCCTCGACGCAGTGGTCGGGCCAGAGCACCTGCTCGCCCGAGGGCAGCGGGATCCGCTCGAACGTCTGCCGGCCGGAGTGGCTCGAGGCGAACGACACATGCCCGGGCGGGTGCCAGTCCTGCGTGAAGATCACGCGGCGGAAGTCGCGGATCAGGCCGTTCACGACCGGCACGACGGCCTCCGCGTCGGGCACGGCGAGCGCACCGCCGGAACAGAAATCGTTTTGGACGTCGATCACCACGAGCACGGGGTCGATCACAGGCGGCGGTTTCCCTCGGGGCAGTGCAAGAGCCTACAGCGTCGCGGCGTCGCGTGCCACTCGTGGGCCTGACGCTGATCACGGCCACCGCGGCCGCCCTCTCGATCCTCGGGTCGATCCAGCTGCTCGGGGCCAACAAGTCGGCCGTGCTCGAGATTTCCTACCCGCTGTTCGTGGCCCTGTTCTCAGTGCTGCTCTTCCAGGGCCAGCTGCAGTTTCCCGTCGTCCTCGGCGGGATCTTCATCTTCATCGGCTCGGCCATCATCGTGCTGGCGAAATGACGGGCGCCAGGCGGCCGACGGTCGAAGCCGTACGGAGCGAGCAACCCGTCGCTATTTGCTTTTCAGGCCATTTCACGTAGAGTGGGACTGTCGGTCGTTGACGCAGCTCCTTGACGCGTGGCAGGCATTCGCCTCTGCCGCTTCTTTTTGCTCGCCTTCACCCTCTGGCGGGCTGCCATTTTCTGGCCCTTTCGACGTGACCCCGAAAGTGATCCGGGTCATCCACAGGAGAGATCGTTTTTATGGGCAAGAAGCTTTACGTCGGCAACCTCGCATACAGCGTCACGAGCGAGGCGCTCGAGCAGATGTTTCTCGAGTT
>JBJSZP010000465.1:0-5353 GCA_046090365.1 Planctomycetia bacterium | reverse complement strand
CGGGGGAAGGAACGGGGTCGTCAGGTGGATTTCGAGCGGGCCTTGCGGTCTTCGTCGGTGGGCGTGCCGAGTGGGCCGGCCCACGCGTCGTAGACCACGAGCACGTTGAGCATGCCGGCGAGCATCGTGTAGAGGGTGCCGATGTCGAACCAGCGGCCGAGCCGCCGCTGCCAGAGCGACACCTGCTCGCCGCGAAACTGCTTGAGCGGCGGCCGGTCGAAGAAGTCGTCGGCGTCGATGTCGGGGTCGGAGGCGGCGAGCCGGTCGGCGTAGGCGCGCGACACGTACTGCCCGGCCACGAGCGGCGGCGCCATGAATTGACTGCCCAGGAGCGGCTGCTTCGCGGCACCGTTGAGCGCGAGCGACTGCATGACGGCGGGCATCGCCACGAGCCCCGCACCGGCCTGGCAGAGGAAGGCCCAGCGGGTGTCGCCCGGCTTCCACGACGCGTAGACGACCCGTCCGCCGCCGAGCCACATGCCGGCGAGGAAGGTGCCGAGGATCGCGCCCATGAACAGACGGCCTTTGAAGGTGCGGCGCTGGTAGAGCTGCCCGAGGCCCGGCACGGCCCACGACAGGATCGCGGCGAGCGCCGGATTGCGCAGGTCGATGGCGGAGCCGTCGTCGGGCGAGACCGCCACGATTCGCGGTGTCGGGCGCTGGGTGTCGCGGGGGAGTGCCACGGAGGAACGCTGCCTTGGGGGAAGCGTCAGTGTATGCGACGTTCCCATCGCGCCGAAACCGGCGGCCGCAAACAGCCGATTTTTTGGCGACGTCGTTCCTGATACGATCTCCGCGCCGTTCCATCTTCGCCAACCGTCAAACTTCCATGCAGCGCCGCACCTGGATGCTCGCCGGCCTCGCCTTGCTCGCCGGCTGTTCGGCCGCGAAGCGCACGGCCAAGAAGTCACGCAACCGTGGGAAGGGGCCCAAGACGATGGGCAACCTGCTCGTCGAGGGCTACATCGCGGACCTGAAGAAGGGATCCACGGAGAGTCGGATCACGGCCGCCAAGGAGCTTGCAAACCTGGGCAGCTCGGCGAAGGCCGCCCTGCCGGCGCTCAAGCCCCTCGCGAAGCACGCCGACGCGAAGCTGAGCTCGGCCGCCACCGCCGCGATCAGGGCGATCGAGAAATAGTCGCCTATCCCCACAGGCGTCGCACCACGCGCACGCGCGGGGCGACGGCGGGCTCGGCGGGCTCGTCTTCTTCCCTGATGACGTCGATGCCCGTTGCAGGCGCCACCGGGGAAAGTTCCCGCCAGGCCCGCTCCACCGTCGCCGCATCGACCTGCCCAAGGCCGTCGCCGGCCGCAGCGGCGAGCGCCAGGTGGGCGAGTCGGCAGACCGTGCGCGGCACGCCCCCGGCGAACCGCGCCACCGTCGCCGCTGCCTCGGGCGAAAAGACGTCGGCCTGGCCGCCCACGCGCTCGAGCGCCCGTGCGAGGAACGCGGCCACATCGCGGGCATCCCAGGACCCGAGTTCGACCCGCACCGCCGCCCGCTCGCGCAGGCTCGCCGGCAGCGCCGCCGCGCCCGCGGGCGTGGCGGTGGCCACGACGGCCACGCGGGCAAACCGCGGTTCGGCGGCGCCGACGAGCCGCCCGATCCCGTCGACGGCGTCGGCGGGGGCATGGTCGAGGTCGTCGAACACGAGCGCCGTCGTCCGTTCCATGAGCGTGTTCTCGCGGAGCCGGTTCTCGAGCTTCTGCCAGGGCCGCAGCGGCTCGGCACGGCTGGCGGCGTCGAGCGGCAGCCGCTCGAGGAGCATCTCGATCCAGTCACCGGGGGCGAGGCCGCGGAGCGAGAGCAGCGCGGCCTCAGCCCCGAAGCCGCCCAGCCGCCGGACCGCCATCGCGGCAAGGTGGCTCTTGCCGCATCCCTCCGCCCCCACGACGAGGGCGAACCGCTGCCGCTCGTCGACGAGCCATTCGAGCCGCGCGAGCGCCTCCTCCTGGGGCACGCCCACGTGGAACGTGGCCGGCTCGAGGGTGCCGTCGAAGGGGGCGGCCGTGAGCCGCCAATAATCGCGTACCATGGCGCGGAGTCTAGCCGGATCGCCGGTCCGGGTCAGGACGAAATGTGCCGGTGAAATCGGCGGTTCCCGCAGCTTCCATGAGCGAACGCTTCTTCCTCGACACGCCCCCTCGCGACGGCCGCGCCGAACTCTCGGGCGACGAGGCACGGCACCTGGCCCGCGTGCTCCGGGCGAAGGTCGGCGACACCGTTTCGGTGTTCGACGGCCGTGGCCGCGCATGGCCGGCCCGCGTCGCGACGCTTGGCCGCGACCGCGTGGGGCTCGATCTCGGCCCCGTGGTCGAGGTGGCCCCGCCGGCGCGACCGCTCACGATCGCCGTGGCGCTTCCCAAGGGCGACCGCCAGAAATGGATGGTCGAGAAACTGACCGAGCTCGGCTGCACGCGGCTCGTGCCGCTCGTGACGACGCGCGGCGTGGCCGAGGCGACGTCGGCCGCTGTGCAGCGGCTCACGCGGAGCGTGGTCGAGGCCTGCAAGCAGTGCGGCCGCAACACGCTTCTCGAGATCGGCTCCCCGCTCACGGTGGCGGAGGTGCTCGCCGCGCGGGACGCGGCGACGCTCGCGCTCATCGCCGACCCGGAGGGAGATCCGCTCGGGCCGCTCCTCGCGCACCACACGAACGCCGTCCTTGCCCTCGTGGGGCCCGAGGGGGGCTTCACCGCCGAGGAGCTCGCCGTGGCAGACGCCGCGGGCTGCCGCCGCGTGTCGCTCGGGCCGCACGTGCTCCGCGTCGAGACGGCCGCGATCGCGCTCGCCGCGGGAATCTGGGCGATGAGTGCCGGTCGTGACACCAGGGCAACGGCCGCGACAACCGGGGAAAACCGGCTGAAGGGCGGAGGCTGAAAGAAGCCTGCCGGATCGGCAAGGTTGCCGGAGCTCGTCCCGGGGTTTCCGGAAACCTGGTCCATCCGCGGCGGGCGGCGCGACGCGTTCGTAGCCGATTCGCCGAAACGATTTCCAAGACGGAGGCGATCTCACGCGGAGGGGCGGTATGCGCACTGTGATCACGGTCGTGCTCGTGGCGGTGTTCGGCGGCGTGGTGGCAGGAGACGCCGTGGCGGCGTGGCCGTTTCGCCAGATCTGGGAAAAGCGGCGGGCCGAACTCTACGCCTCGCTCTCCCGCGACGTGACGCGGAAGGTCAATGTGCGGGTCGAGGCCGCGAAGCAGGAGCTCGAGGAGTCGCTGGCCGCGCGGGTCGCCGACGAGGCCGCCCAACTCGAAGAGCAGGCCCGGGCGAATGCCGCCGAACTCGAGAACCTGTTCGACCAGGAGGCCGCGGAACTCGACGCCAAATTCGAGAAGGAGGATCGCGAGCTCGACGCCAAATTCCAAAAGGAGGATCGCGAACTCGAGCAGGCGCTCGCCGGCGAGTCGCAGAAGATCACCGCGGCGGCCGACGCCCGGCAGAAGGAAACGATCGCGAAAATCGAGGCCGAGCTCGCCCGGATCGAGAAGCAGTCGACCGCGGAGGTGGAGAAACTCCTGGCCACGACCGGCAAGCGCATCGACGCCGAAATGGCGCGGCTCGACACCGAGATGGCGAACCTCAAGACGCGGCTCGACGGCCAGTTCGCGGCGCTCGCCAAGAAGCTCGAGGCCGAGCGGGCGACGATCCCCGCCCCGCCCCCTGCCCCACCGCAGCCGGAAAAGCCCGCGGACGACGCCCCGGCGCCGCAGTGAGTTCTATCGGCCTGAGTTCGTGATTGGTGGCACTGGAGGGATTGCCCGTGCCCTCGAGCGGGCTATGGGAGCGAGCGAAGCCAAGGATGGCGAAGCGAAGCGGACATGCAGAGAGCCGAGGCCGGGAGGGCCGAGGCGAACGTCCGGCGAGAGGGCATGGGTAATCCCGACCGGCCTGCGTGGCGTCACTCGCAGCACGGGCAGCGCTGCGGGACGTCGATGACGAGCGTGGCGGCGTAGGCCGTGCGGTCGTAGCCTTCTCCTTTCTCGTCGGGCTTCACGACGTGCGTCACGACGAGCACGACGTTGCCTTCCGCGGGCGTGTAGCTGCACCGGCCCTCGGCATCGGTCGTGCGTTCGTGCGCGGCGTCGAATCCCTCCGCGAGCGTCGCCCCGCGCGGAATGAACGACACGACCTGCTCCGGAAGCGGCTTGCCTTTGAACAGCACCTTCACGGCGATCGGCTTGCCCGGCCCGCAGCCGAGCACCGGGTGGCTCTCGAGGACGAGCTCGAGCGGATGGCCGAGCGGGCCCGGGAGGTCGCCGCGGGGCGCGGCGGGTTTGTCGAGCGACTCCGAAGCGAGGAAGAAGGTCTTGCCCCCCTTGAATCCCAGCGCCCCGTGGCGGATCCCCTGGCGAACGTGCGCGACGCAGTGCAGCCCCTCCTCGGCCGGCACGAACCGGCTTGACCAGAAGCCCTCCTTCGGCGCGTAGCCGACGTCGATCATGTCGGGCACGAGGTCGGTCTTCCGTCCGCCGGGGCCGATCACCTCCACCTGCACGCCTTCGAGCGAGGCGACCTTGCCCGCGATCTTGAAGTCGCGATGGTCGTTGCCGTGGTTGCCCAGGAACAGGCCGACGTGCACGACATCGTCGGGCCGAACCAGCCGCGGCGCCGCCTCGAGCCAGGTATCGTGGGCGAGCGCGTGCAACGGGCTCGAGGCCAGGACCGTGAGGGCGAACCCAACGATATGTCGCGAAGCGATCATCAATACCTCCCCGAGACGTTTTCGCCGCCGTTGATGCTGTGCAGGCCCCGGTGCACCGTGGCATCGGTGCTCTCGGAAAGAAACTCGACGTGCCCGTCGGCGAAGAGCACGTTGGCGCCGTCCGGATGCCAGCTCTTCGGGCCGAAGAAGCCGGACCAATGGACGACGTAGTCGGGGATCGGGCTGTTCGGCGGCAGGAAGCCGTTGGTGAGGCCGTTGCCGGCCGTGGTCGCCGCCCACGAGAGGCCACGGCCCCGCATGGCCGGGCTCGAAGCGCCGCGCCACGTCACGCCCTTCGTGTTCCAGGCCGCCACGAGCGCGTCGACCTCGGCGGTCGTCGGCGCCGACGGGTTCGCATTGAGCGCCACGGTCGCCGCGCTGAAGTCGGCCGAGCCATTGTAGGTGTATTGGTAGGGAAACCGCGGCGGCGAGCCGGCCGCGAAGGCCGTGTCGTTGCCGATGCTCCGCACCGCCTCGCTCGCGATCACGGTCTTCGACGCACCGTCGGTGATGGTGCGAAACCGGACCTTCGAGTTTTCGAACACGATCCCGTCGGTCGGGCTGCGGAAATCCCAGAGGTACTTTCCGCTGCCGTCGGCGGTGGCGCTGCCGATGCTCACCATGTAGTTGTTGCCGGCATACGTGAAC
>JBJSZP010000464.1:0-8619 GCA_046090365.1 Planctomycetia bacterium | reverse complement strand
GGGGTCACGACCATCCGCTCCACGAGATAGTCGCTCCACAGCGGCACGTCGCGCTGCGGATCGCGGAGCCCTGCCTTCTCATACCGCTGCTGGTAATCCGCCACCTGCTTCGCGATCGGAATCAGTCCGGTGACCACGCAGTAAGGCACGAGCCGGCCGCGCACGGTGGGTGCGCCGGGCATGTCCGGCATCGCGCCGGGCATCATCATCTCCATCGGCATCATCCCGGGGCCAAACTCGTTGAACCCTGGGGGGAGGGTGGGCCGGCCCGCCTGCCCGGGCTGGTCGCGCTTCGTGCGCCGCCGCTTCGGCCCGCCGGGCTGGCCGTCGGGTTCCGCCGGCGCATCGACGTCGGCGGCGTTGCGGCCGAACGCGGCGTCCGCCGGCCGCTCCGGCATGAAGGCCACGCCGGCCACGGCCCGCAGTTCCTCGATCGGAAACACCTCCGGCTTCGACCGTTTCGACTTCTCCTCGAACAGCGGCTTGTTGAACAGGGCCACCGGCGGCGGCTGCTGGATCTCGGGCTTGCGCCACGGGTCGATCACCTTCGCCAGGCTCGTGCGGCGAAGCTCCTCCGCCGGCGGCTGCTTCTCCGCCTGGATGTGGGTCGCCGCGATGCCGGCCTGATCCTCTATCACCTTCGGCTGCTGGTCGCGGGTGGAGGCCTTCGTGCGCGCGGCATTCACGCCGCCCCACACGAGCCCGCAGGCGAGCGCCGCCACGAGAGCGACGCCGATCTTCTCGCCGTGGGCGAGGAGAAACTCGATGATCGCGTCCTTGTCGAAACTGATGCTCGGCCGCTTCATGACTGATCGCCTCCCGGATTTGCCTCGGCGTTGCCCTCGGCCGGTGCGGGCTGCGGCGCCCCGTCGTCGGCGGGCGCCGCCGCGTCGTCGGCCGGAGCCGCGGCCGGCGCCGCCCGTTCCTCCGGCTCCGCCGCCGCATCGGCGCCTGCTCCATCATCCCCTTCGTCGGCCTCGGTCTCGAGGCCGAGCGCCTGGCGCTCGGGGGGCGTGGCGAGCGCCACGGTGCCGCGCAGCTCCACCACCACGTCGTTCGGCCGGCTCCCCGGCGGCGCCGCGGAGCCGCCGGGCATGTCCATGCCAAGCCCGCCCATACCCGGGCCACCCATGCCCGGGCCACCCATCGCTGGCCCGGCCGCGCCGGGGTTGATCCGCACCTGTCGCACGTCGATCGGCACCGGCGCCGATGCCAGATCCACGAGCAGCGCATCGAGCTTGCGCTCGTCGACGATCGCCTTGATCACGAACGGCACGAGATGCACGAGCCGCGCATCGGGCGACGTGGCGAGATCGGCGGCCATTAGCGGCTTCCCGGTGAAGTCGACGTAGATCCAGTTCCGCAGCAGGTCGTCGGGCGAGGTCGCCGCCTCGGCGGGCGCCTCGCCACCAGGCGTCGGTTCGAGCATCGGGCCGCCCATGCCCGGCCCGAAGCCGCCCCCGGAAAACCGCGGATGGGCCGGCCGCGCGGCAGGGCCGCCCGTGCCGCCCTCCATCATCGCGGGATCCGGCGGCGGGGCGAACTCGCCCATCGGATTCGCGCCGCCGGTCGCGGTGGGCAGGAGAATCCTGCGGCCTGCGGCGGCCCCGGGATCGTCCTCGGCAGCCGGGTAGCCCACGGCCAGTTGCTCGACGAACGGGATCGCCGCGTTGTAGGCGCCGGCCGATGTCTTGTTGACCCGCGCGATCGCGTCGGCAAGCACGCCATACACCCACAACTCTTCCTGGGCGAGCAGCACCTGGGTCGTCGACGGAGCCTTCTCCCAATTGAAGCTCGCATAGAGCCTCGCCTGATCGGCCGGATTCCACTGCACGAGCGCCACGGGCTTCTCCGGCGCTCCGGGCCGGCCGCGCACCATGCCTGGCTCGAGCCCGCCCGGCGGAAGCCCCAGCGCCTGCCCCGGGCCGGCCGCCGCCCCCTCCACCATCAGTTCGTCAGCCCCCATCCGCTTCGGCAGCGTGCGCACGATCGCCCGCACGCCGTTTTGATACCGCTCGAGGAGCGGCCGCGGCAATTTCCCGCCCGGCTTGAGCGCCGTAATCCGCTGGAGGAAGTCGGGGCCGAGTGACTCGGGCCACACCCGCAGCGGCTGCTGGCTCGCCCAGAGTTTGTCCCATTCGTCGAGCGTGTCTTTCTTCACCCGCGTCGTCACCTTGTCGATCGCGCTCGACCACGCCTCGTTTGGATGCGGCTGGATCCCGGCCACGCTGCGCACGGCCGACAGCCGGCTCTCGATCTGGCTGCGGGCCGAATCGATCTCCGTGGCGAGCCTGCCGCGGGCGAGAAACACCATCGGCAGGACGACGAGCGGCACGAGGCCGAGCAGGATCCAGAAGTGGTGTTTCACCACCGCGTCGACGGTCGGGCGGATGTTGTCGGGGATCTGGACCATGGCGGGCGGCGTCAGTTGCCTTCGGGGGCGGGCGCGGTCTGGGCGGCGACCGGCTTGGGGGCTCCGGGCGAAACGGGCTGCCAGGCGAACTGCAGCACGAAGTCGAACCGGCGGAGCGTGAGTTCGCGGTTTTCGGGCTGTTCGGCGCCGGGAAACAGGTCGGGCCGCGGCCCGGCAGGCTCGCCCGGCGCCGCGGCGCCCTCCTTGGGCACGCGCACCGTCCGCACGGGCGACGCCGCCACGATCACGGGATAGCCGATGCCGATCTCCTTCACCGATACCGCCTGCCCGGCCAGCGGCCCGGCCGACACCACGACCTCGTCTCCCTCGCCGAGCAGCCCCTTCACGATCGTCGAGCGCACGAACTGCGCGGCTTCGTCGGGCTTGTGATGATCTTCGTTGTGGTAGTGATAGCCCGTGAGCTGCACCACCCAGCCGGGCCCGGTCGGCCCTGCCGGCGCGGCGGGCTGGCCTTCGGCACCGGGCTGGGCCTCCGCGGCAGGCTCGGCGGGCGCGGGCGGCTCCGCCCCCTCGGCCGGCGCCTCCCCTGCGGCCGCCTCGTCGACCTCGTCGGTGCCGTGCGTTTCCGCCCACTGCTGCTGCACGGCGGTGAACCACGTCGCGAGGTCGGGAAAATACTGGCAGTCGATCGCGGTGATGTGGAGTTCGTTGCGATCGGCGGGGCTGTCGGGCACCTTCCCCGGCGGATCGCGCGGCAGCAGCGCCTGCACGGCCCGCAGCATGTCGAGCGACTGGAAGCGGCGGCCCTCCACCTCGAGCAGGGCCCGCTGCTGTGCGATCGCCGCATCGCGCTTCTGCTTCGCCTCGTCCACCGCCGAGATCGCCGCCTGCGACTGCGTCTTCACGCCGTCGGCGCGGGCGAAGGCCGCCGCGTAGTCGCTCGGGGCGAAGGTCGTCCACGCGAAGTACATGCCGATGAAGCTGATCGCCGCCGCGCCGAGCAGCCCCACGCCGGCGCCGAGCGCCCAGGGCTTCTTCGCCTCGATCAGCCGCTCCTGGATGATCTCGCGCGGCAGCAGGTTCGTGCGCACGCCGGGCCCGCCGGCGCCCTGCAGCGCGAGGCCGTAGGCCGTGCCGAAGGAGAGCCTGTTCTCGCGAAACGCCGGCGCCCCGAGCACGCCGCCCCCCTCCAGGCCGCGAAACGTCTCCAGCCGCTGCACGTCGAGGCCGAGTTGCTTGCCCACGAAGTCGGAGAGCCCGCGGAGCTTGGTCCCGTTGCCGAGGAGGAGCACCTTGCCGATCGTGGCCGTGCGATCGGTGCCGGTGAAGTAGTTGAGCGACCGCTGCAGCTCCGCGGCAAACTCGTTGAACACCGGCCGCATCACCTTGAACACCGTCTTCGGATCCTCGGCCCGCACGGCGTTGCGCTTGAGGTGCTCGGCCTTGGCGAAGGTGAGCTTCATCCCCTGGACGAGCGCCTTGGTGAAGCTGCTGCCGCCGATCGGGATGCTGCGCTGCCAGATCCGCATGCCGTTGGTGACGACGAGGTCGGTGGCGTCGACCCCCATCGACACGAGCACGATCGAGGCCGGTGGGTTCTCCGGGTCGACCGTCGCCGGATCGGGCAGCTGGTCGAACGTCACCATGTTGGCCAGGGCGATCGGGGCGAGCTGGAGCACGTCCACCTCGATGCCCGCCTGCGTGAGCGGCGCGAGCGCCTTGAACACCTGGTCGCGCTTCATCGCGAACAGGGCCACTTCCGCGTCGAGCACGAAGCCGCCCTCCTCGATGCCCCCCGCGAGCCGCTGCCAGTCCCACACCACCTGGTCGAGCGGAAAGGGGATCTGCTGGCGGGCCTCATACTTGACGATGTCGGGGATCTTCTTCGCCTCGATCGGCGGCAGCTTGATGAACTTCGCGAGGCCCGACTGGCCGGGCACCGACACGGCCACGCGGTCTCCCTTGAGCGAGTTGCGGCCGAGAAACTCCTGCAGGGCGGTGCGCACGAGTTCGACGGGATCCGCCTCCGGCTGCGTGAGCAGCATCGGGTATTCCACGTAGTCGAACGCGTCGGCGACCAGCTTCCGCGGCTCGTCGCCGAGCCGGCAGCGCACCGCCTTCAAGGCGCATTTGCCGATATCGATTCCCCAGCAGAACGGACTGCGGGCCATGGCCTGTTCCAGAAGGGAACCTAGTTACTACAAACACTTTACGAGCGGCCTGCGCGGGGTGTCAATTTCCCCGCGGCCCTGAGGCCGCAGCGGCAAAAAGGGCCATGCCCGGAGGAGGTCCCTCGGCAGCATCCGTGCTCGTGGGGCCCGATCCGTGGCGTTCAAGTTTCCTGACCGGATGTCACCGACAGGTCAAACCGTTCCTCTCATCCGGGCATGGCCAAAAACCATCAGGCCGTAAGTTCGTCGATCCGTCGGCGAAACTCGGGCATCTCGCTCGTCACGAAGGCCGACCAGGCGGCGGGCTGCCACAGCTCCACGCAGACAGCCGCCCCCACGACGAACAGTTCGCCCCCCGGCTCCACGCCGAGAAACTCCCGGAATCCTTCCGGAATCACGAGCCGATCGCGGGCTGCCAGCGACACCACCTTGTGTCGCGTGGAAAGCAGCCGACCCAAGTCTTGAAGGTGGCCCACCCGCTGCGTGAGCAGGCCGGCCTGAAGTTTGCTCCGCACGACGTCCACCGCCGCGTCGATCCGGGGCTTCCACACCGCCGCTTGCCAGAGCGACAGGCACCCGGCCCGCTCCTTGGCGAGCACGAGCTTCGAGCCGGCGGCGAGGAGCGGCGTGGCCAATTCGGGCGGGATCGCCAGCCGAAACCGCTCGTCGAGCGTTCGGGCGAATTCGCCGATCAAGAGGTCCGCGGCAGCGGTCATCTGTCGTGTGCGGCCGATCCATCCGTGGTGGCCCTGCTGATTGGGCTCAAAACCCACGAGCTATCCAAGCAAGCTCATGTAAATGGGTCAAAAACCCACGAGCGAGCAGTCTAGCGGCCGCGCTGGAAAGTTCAAGCGCGTGGGGCAGGCGTCAGCCGGCCCTACTCCTCGGCCAGTTCCTTCTTGTAGGCCTTGAGGGCGGCGGCTTCCTTCGCGAGTTTGAACTCGGGGCCGGCCGGGAAGTATTGGATGTCGTCCTGGAGGTAGTAGGCGCTGGGCAACGTCTGGCCGCCCACGTCCACCTGGCACCCCGTGAGGGCGAGGCCAGCCAGTCCGAGAACGGCGAGTCCGGCGAGCCTGGCCGATCGTGCGGTGATCGCCGGAGGGGTCGTGGTCATGGGCTGGCGCATGGCTGTGGTTCCTGCATCAGGGTCGAGAGGGATATCGACCGTCACGACCGGAAAACTTTGAGGAACCGCTACAACCGGCCCGAGCCCAGCCCCCAGTTTGCCCAGATTGCTGGGCCGACATGCGGGGATCACGCAAGACCCCGTCGCTTCCGCTCCGGGCTTTTTGGGCCGCACAAGAAGCCCCGGGCGCAAGCCCAGGGATCCCGCGAACGCGGCGCACAGAAGCCCCGGGCGACTGCCTTTCGGCCGTTGCTGTACAACGGCGGCATGCGCCGCTGTTCGTGCGTTTCGTTCGCCGTGTCGGCCGTGATCCTCGTCGCGGTGCCGCCCGTCGCGTTCGCCCAGGTGGTGCTCCAGCCGGGGCTGGGGGCGCTCGCCGGCGGGCAGACGGTGCCCACCGCGGCCTACGACACGGCCCTCGCCGCGCTCGCCGCCGGCGATTTCGCGAGCGGCCTCGAGATCGCGGCGCAGGAGTATCGCGGCGGCATCCGCGCGGGCTCGCAGCGCTGGATCGATTCGATCGCCGCCGCGATGGTGGTGGGCGAGGCCAACTACGAGCTCGGCCGGTTCCGCGAGGCGCTCGCCGCTTTCGACGAGGCGCTCCTCCTCTGGGCCACGCATGCCGACTGGCTGCTCGCGGTGCAGTTTCCGCAACAGCCGCTCCGCGGCCTCGCGCAGCAGCGCGTGGCCACGTGGGGCCGCAGCCAGCGGCCCACGTCGCCCGGCGCGATCCCCGAGCAGCTCTCGATCCGCCTCGGCGGGGCCGATCCGCAGCAGGTGCTCAAGCAGGGCGGCGTGCTCACGGCGCCGGTCAACTATCCCGTGCGGCCGCAGGAGATCGTGCGGGCGCTCGTGATCTCGCTCTACCGCCGCGCCGAGATCCTCGGCGAGCTCGCCCGCGAGGGCGCGACGCTCGACGGCGCGGCGAAGGCGCTCATCCGCCGCCCCGCCCCGCCCAACCATTGGTCGCAGTCGTGGATCGACATCGCGCTCGGCGTGGCCCAGTGGGCGCAGGGCAAGCCCGACCAGGCTATGCCGCTCTTGAATCGCGGCCTGATCGCGGCCAACCAGTTCGACCATCCGCTCACAGCCTGGGGCCTGATCGTGCTCGGCCGCATCGCCCTCGATGCCGACCAGCCCGCCGCCGCCTTCAAATACTTCGAGGAGGCCACCTACTCCGCCGCCGACTACGGCGATGCCCGCGCGCTCGAGGAGGCGTTTCGGTGGGCATTCACGGCCCACATGGCCACGGGCTCGGGAGAGCTGCCGCCGCTGTTCAACGCCGCCGCCGACTGGGCCCGGGCCACGCTGCCTGCCCTCCGCGCCCGGCTCCTGGCGATGCTCGCCGAGGGGCTTGCGGTGTCGGGCAACCCCAAGGCGGCCGCGGCCGCGCTCGACGACATCGACGGCCGGCTGCTCCGCACCGACTTCGGCCGGGGCACGTGCGGCATCCAGGCTGCCTACGCCGCCGCCACGATCGCCTACCGTTCCGGCGACACGGCCGCAGGAGATGCCGACCTCGAGCGGGCGCTCGTGCTCGCCCAGCTGCGCACGCCGCGGCTGTTTCAGACCGCGCGGCTCGTCGAGCTCGTGATGGGAGGCGCCACCACGATCTCCGACCGCCAGGCCGACGCCCTGTTCACGAAGCTCCTCGGCGATCCGGCCCCGCGCGAGTTCACGCTCGATCCGGTGGGCACGCTCGCCACGCTCACTGCCCCGCGCCGCGAGGCGTTCGAGGCCTGGCTCGCGCCCGCGTCGCGCCGCGGCCACGATGCCTTTCTCGCGGCCGGCGAGGCCCGGCTCCGCAGCCGCTGGCTCGCCGCGCAGGCCTTCGGCGGGCGGCGGACCGCGATCGAGGCGCTCGTCGCGGCCGATCCCGAGTCGCTGCCCCGGGCCGCGGCGGCCCGCCGCGCCGCGCTCCTCGCCCGGCATCCCGACTTCGCCCGCGCCCTCGACGAGGCGGCGCGGCTCCGCCCCGCGCTCACCGCCGCCCTCGCGGCGCCCGCCGACGCCGCCGGCAAGGCCGCCTGGGAGCCGTACGGCGCGGCCGCCCGTCGGCAGCGGCAGTTCGTGGCGGCGCTCGCCGCCGGCCGCGAGCCGACCACGCTCGAGTTTCCGCCGCTCGAGCCGCCGGCCGAGGTGCGGCGCCGCCTGCCCGACCGGCACCTGATCTTGTCGTTCCAGTGGACGGCGGCGGGCCTCGTCGGCGTGCTCGAATCGAACGCCCGCGTGGCCACCTGGCAGGTGAAGCAGCCGGCCGCCCTCGCCAAGGAGATCGCGGCCCTCGTGAAATCGATCGGGATCGTCGATGCCGTGGCCCCGGTGTCCACGGAGCGGCTGCTCGCCACCGACTGGCGGGAGAGCGCCGCGCAGGTGGAGCGGCTGTTGTTCGGCAACTCGAAGATCAACCTCGGCGTCAACGTGACGGAGCTCGTGATCGTGCCCGACGGGCTGCTCTGGTATCTGCCGTTCGAGTTGTTGCCGGTGGGCTCGGCCCGCGACGCCGGCGAACAGGCGCAGCCCGGCGAACAAGGCAAGCTCCTGCGAGACGCCTGTCGCGTGCGCTACGCGCCCACGCGCAGCCTCGCCGTGCGGTCGTTCGAGCCGGCGGCCGCCGACGGCCTGCTCGGCATCCATGCCGTGCGGCTTGCGCGCCGCGACAGGCCCGAGGTGGCGGCCGAGGTCGTCGCCCGGTTCACCGAGGCATTCGACCGCGTCGTGCCGCTGGCCGCGACGGGCTCCGCGCTCTTCGGAGCGTCGCTCTGCGACAGGCTCGTGCTCGCCGACGAGCTCGGCGGCGAAGGGCCGATCGCGGAGCGGCCCCTCGCGATCGCGGTGGGGGGCAAGCCGGCGTTCACGTTTGGCGAGTGGCTCGGGCCCCCGCCGAAGCGGCCGCGGATCGTGATGGTGCCGGGCATGCAGACGGAGATGGCCGACGGCCTCGCAAA
>JBJSZP010000463.1:0-2696 GCA_046090365.1 Planctomycetia bacterium | reverse complement strand
GCGACGAAGTCGAGATCATCGGCCTCAAGGAAAAGGCCGAGAAGACGACCGTCACGGGCGTCGAGATGTTCAAGAAGGTGCTCGACAGCGGACAGGCGGGCGACAACGTCGGCTGCCTCCTCCGCGGCGTGGCCCGCGACGGCATCGAGCGCGGCCAGGTGCTCGCCAAGCCGGGCTCGATCAAGCCCCACAAGAAGTTCGAGTGCGAGGTGTACGTGCTGTCGAAGGAGGAGGGTGGCCGTCACACGCCGTTCTTCGCCGGCTACCGCCCGCAGTTCTACTTCCGCACGACCGACGTGACCGGCTCGACGAAGCTGCTCGGCGGCGTCGAGATGTGCTCGCCGGGCGACAACGTGAAGATGGAGGTCGAGCTGATGGTGCCGATCGCCATGGACGACGGCGTCCGCTTCGCCATCCGTGAGGGCGGCAAGACGGTCGGCTCGGGCGTCGTGACCAAGATCCTGGACTGAAGCAATTTGATACGAGGGAGGGGGCCCACCCCGGGCCCCCTCCTTTTCCACAGGGGCGTAGCTCAACTGGCAGAGCGCTGGTCTCCAAAACCAGAGGTTGCGAGTTCGATCCCCGCCGCCCCTGCCTGAGGAAACGGTTTGCGACGGAGCGCGATTCGAACCATGTCAACCACGCAAGACAATTCGACGGCCGGCGGCAGTCTCTGGAGCGAGCTCCTGAGCTTCGGGGTCTACAAGCGCCACCAGGGCCGGATGACCCGCCAGGCGACGTTCGCCGCCCTCGCGCTCACGCTGGCGATCGGCGTGTGGCGGCTGTCGCAGCTCCTCCCGCTGTGGCTGGCGAGCTCGGGCCCGCTCGGGACGGGCGCCGATCTCGGCGTCTACCGCTTCCTCGTGCCGGGGCTCCTGCTCGCGGCCGGGCTGTGGTTCGCCTACCGCATCGTCAACGTGCCGCGGTTCGCCGACTTCCTCATCGCCGTGGAGTCGGAGATGGCGAAAGTGTCGTGGCCGAGCGCCGGCGAGGTGGCCCGCAGCTCGGCCGTTATCATCTTCCTGATCTTCGCCCTCGCCGCGATCCTCGCTGCGTACGATCTTTTCTGGTGGTTCGTGCTCCGGGCCATCCAGGGCTTCAAGTGAACCACCCCTCGGCCTGCGTGAAACCATGAGCGACCTTCCCCACGACGAATCGACCCCCGATCCCCGCCTCGGCCAGCCGCTGCCGGCCGACGAGCCGGTGCCGGCCGTGGTCCCGGCCCCGGCCGCCGTCGAGGACGACGACGACGGCACGGCGGCCGAGCTCGACGACCCGTTCGCCGGCAGCGAAGACGCCAAGCCCGTGGCCGTCGCCGGCGACGACGACGAGGCGCCCGTCGGCGAGAAGCAGTGGTACATCCTCAAGGTGCAGAGCAACCGCGAGGACTCGATCCGCGAGGCCCTCCTGCGCCGCATTTCGATGCAGGGGATGGACAAGTGGTTCGGCGAGGTGATCGTGCCCAAGGAGCAGGTCACGGAGTTCAAAAGTGGCAAAAAACGCGTGGTTTCCCGCAAGCTCTACCCCGGATACATCCTGGTGAACATGATCTTGAACGACGAAACCTGGTATCTCGTGCGGGAGACCGGCGGCATCGGTGACTTCACCGGGTCGGCCGGGCGGCCCAGCCCGATGCTGCCCCAGGACGTCGCCAAGCTGCTCAACAAGACCGAGGAGAAGACGGCCGAGGCGCCCCGCCTGAAGATCGCCTTCAAGAAGGGTGACCGCGTCAAGATCAACGAAGGCACATTTGAAAACTTCGAGGGCGAGGTCGAGGGGATCGACGAGGCCAACGGCCGCGTCACGGTGATGCTCAGCATCTTCGGGCGGTCGACGCCGGTGGACATCGAATACTGGCAGATCGAGTCGGTCTGAACGGGCGGCCCGAGGGCCCGCGACACAAACACACACAGTCAATTCACTGAACGAGCGGAAAGAGAAGGGTTGCGATGGCAAAGCAGGTGGTTGGTCAGGCGAAGTTCCAGGTGCCGGGTGGGCAGGCGACCCCCGCGCCGCCGGTGGGCACGTCGCTCGGCCGGTTCGGCATCAACCTCGGCCAGTTCGTGCAGCAGTTCAACGACCGCACCCGCGAGGCCGCCGGGATGGCGATCCCCGTGGTCGTCACCGTCTACAACGACCGCTCGTTCGACTTCATCACGAAGAGCCCGCCGGCCGCCGCCCTCCTCAAGAAGGCGGCAGGGCTCGCGAAGGGCTCGGGCGTGCCCAACAAGGACAAGGTCGGCAAGGTATCCAAGGCCCAGCTCGACGAGATCGTGCGGCTGAAGGCGGCCGACCTCAACGCCCGCGACGGCGACCATGCCCGGCGGATGATCGAGGGCACCGCCCGCAGCATGGGCATCACCGTCGAAGGCTGAAGCCGTCCACCCCATTCCCCAGCAGCTCCCCACCCAGTCACCCGATTTCAGGATCCCCACCGTGCCAGTCTCGAAGCGCATGAAGGCAATGCTCGCCAAGAAGCCCCAGTCGGAAGCCGCCCTCCCGGTCGCGGAGGCAGTGTCGGTGCTGAAGAGCTTCCCGCCCACCAAGTTCGACCAGACGGTCGAGATCCACGTGCGGCTGGGGATCGACCCCAAGCAGGCCGACCAGATCATCCGCGGGTCGCTCGTGCTGCCCCACGGCATCGGCAAGTCGAAGCGGGTGGTCGTGTTCGCCAAGGGCAACCTGGCCGACGACGC
>JBJSZP010000462.1:0-2170 GCA_046090365.1 Planctomycetia bacterium | reverse complement strand
CCGGGGCAGGCCGTTCGTCGCGGTGGGCTGCGGCGCGGCTGCGTGCGACTTGAGGTGGGGCAGGGGGGCGGGCACGCGGAGCGCCTCGCGGAGCCGTGCCAGGATCGTATCGCGGGCCGAGCCGTCGCGACGCGGGGGGGCGGTCGCGGTCATCGGCGGCTCCACTGATCGCGGAAACTGCGGCGCGGGGCCTGCGGCAGATCGCGGCTCGCGAGCCAGTCGCGCACCAGCGGCGGCCGGAGGGCCTTCACGAGGCCGAGCGTGCGGCGAAACACGGCGCCGCCCGTCGCGAATAGCCAGGGCCGCGAGGCGATGGCCACGAACAACCGGTGACCGAGCTTCTCCCAACGGTTGGGGGCCGTGCGTGCGGCATTGCGACGGTTGTGGAGGAGATGGTGGTGGATGTCGATCCGCACCGGGCAGGCGTCGGTGCAGGCGCCGCACAGGGAACTCGCCCCCGAGAGATGGTTCCAATCGGCGAGGCCGCGCAGGTGCGGCGTGATCACCGAGCCGATCGGCCCCTGGTAGGTGGTGCCGTAGGTGAAGCCACCCACGTTCTTGAAGATCGGGCAGACGTTGAGGCAGGCCCCGCAGCGGATGCAGTGCAGGCTGTCGCGCTGCTCCGGGTCGGCGAGGATCGCCGACCGCTGGTTGTCGAGAAGCACGAGGTGCATCTCCTCGGGGCCGTCGACCTCGCCGTCGCGGCGGGGGCCCGAGTAGAGCGTGTTGTAGCAGGTCATGGGCTGGCCGGCCCCGGCCGTGGCGAGCATCGGCAGGAGCACGGCGAGGTCGTCGAGGTGCTCGACCACCTTCTCGATCCCCGAGATCGCGATGTGCACCCGCGGCAGCGCCACCGTGAGCCGAGCGTTGCCCTCGTTCTCGGTAATCGAGATCTGGCCCGTCTCGGCGACGAGGAAATTGGCGCCGGTGATCCCCACGTCGGCGTCGACGTAGAGCCGGCGCATGTGCCGGCGGGCGATCATCGTCAATTCCTCAGGGCTGTCGGTGGGGGGGGTGCCGAGGTGCTTTCCGAACAGGTCGCTGATCTCATCGCGGCGGACATGCATGCAGGGGAAGACGAAGTGATACGGCGGCTCGCCCCGCAGCTGCTGGATGAATTCGCCGAGATCGCTCTCCACCACGCCGTAGCCGTCCTGCTCCATGGCGGCGTTGAGATGGATCTCCTCGCTCGTCATGCACTTGCTCTTGATCACGGCCTTGGCCTTTGCCGCGCGGAGGAGGCCGAGCACGATCCCGCGGGCCTCGTCGGCATCGCGGGCCCAGTGCACCACGCCCCCGTTGGCCTCGAAATTCGCCACGAACTTCGGGAGCAGTTCGTCGAGCCGGTTCACGGCCGACCACTTGGCGAGGCTGGCCGCGTCGCGGGCCTGCTCCCAGTCGCGATACCGGGCTTTTTGGGTGTCGCGGCTGACGTAGTAGCCGCCGAGGGCCTTGCGGACGAAGGCCCTGTGCCCCGTGTCGCGGACGTGCTCCGCGGCGTCGTGGAGAAACTGCTTCTTGGCCGCCCGGTCGGTGGCAGGCGAGCCGGTCGCGGAGGCGGGAATGCTGTGGGTGCTCATGCGGCGGGCCTTCGTCCGACATAGTAGCATGGTGAAGGAGACGGTAGCGGCTGCAGGCCTGACGTATGACTTTCATCCCGGTCAGTGAGCATTTTTTCGTCTGGGGGACCGTGTGGCTCGTGCTCGCGGCGGCGTGGGCAGCCGCCTGTGTGTGGGTCGACCGCGACGCGGAAGAGGTGTTCGGCCGCGGCATGCCGTGGACGCTCGGCATGGTGGGGCTCGGGACGGGGTTTTTCCTCGGGAGCCTGCGCTACGGCCTGTCGGCCGTGAATGCCATGCTGCCGGCCCTGCTCGGCCTTGTCGGCTGGTACGCCTGCTGGCGCGATCTCAACTCGCCCGCGCCAAGCCGAATCCTGCCGAAGCAGTGCGAAGGCCTGCTGCGGCTCGTGGCACAGGCCTGTGGCCGCGGAGATGCGCTCGGCACGATCACCAGACCGGAGGTGGGCGGTGTCGGTTCCGCCGGACCGACACTCGTGCTGCTCAAGAAGGATGGCCGGCCATTCGACGGCCGAGACGCGGGCCAGCGGGTCGATAGCGAGACGTCCGAGGCGATCACGTCGGTGCAGCGCATCCTCACGAAGGCGATCCAC
>JBJSZP010000461.1:0-2838 GCA_046090365.1 Planctomycetia bacterium | reverse complement strand
ACGCCCGGGTCGACGAGGTGCTCGTGGAGATGGAGCAGAGCCTGGCGATCGACCCTACGGAGGTGATCAAGGCGAGTGCGAAGGCCGGGATCGGCATCGAGGAGTTGCTGGCGGCGATCGTGGAGCGGGTGCCGCCGCCGGAGGGGGATCCCGGCAAGGTGCTGCGGGCGATGATCTTCGACAGCCACTATGACAGCTACCGCGGTGCGATCACCTACGTGCGGCTGATAGACGGCACGATCAAGAAGGGACAAAAGATCCGGTTCCTGGAGACGGGCACGACGCACGAGGTGATCGAGCTCGGCCAGTTCGTGCCGCAGCGGCGGGGCTGCGACGAGCTCGTGGCCGGCCAGGTGGGCTACCTCGTGTGCAACATCAAGGACGTGAAGCAGGTCCATATCGGCGACACGGTGACGATCCCCGGCGACGACGCGGCCGCGCCGCTGCCGGGCTACAAGCCGCCGCAGCGGATGGTCTACTGCGGCCTCTATCCGAGCGAGGGGGAAAACTTCGAGGAGCTGCGCGATGCGCTCGAGAAGCTCGCCATCAACGACCCGTCGTTCGAATACGCCCCCGAGTCGAGCGAGGCGCTCGGGTTCGGCTTCCGCTGCGGGTTCTTGGGCCTCCTCCACATGGAGATCATCCAGCAGCGGCTCGAGCAGGAGGCCGATCTTGACCTCGTGCAGACGGCTCCCAACGTCACCTACCAGATCAAGAAGTCCGACGGCGAGACGATCGAGATCACCAATCCCCAGGACGTGCCCGATTCGGGCCAGATCGAGGAATTTCGCCAGCCGATAGTGCGCACGAATTTCCTGGTGCCGGTGGAGTACATCGGCCCGATCATGCAGCTGTGCACCGACCGCCGCGGCACGTATCTCAAGACCGAATACCTGTCGCCGACGCGGGCGATGCTCACGTTCGACCTGCCGCTGGCGGAGGTGATCTACGACCTCCATGACAAGCTCAAGAGCGTGACCCGCGGCTACGGCACGATGGACTACGAGCTCGTCGGGTATTTCCCGGCCGACCTCGTGCGGCTCGACATCCTCGTCGGCGGCAAGAAGGTCGACGCCCTGTCGATCATCTGCGACCGCCGCGACGCCGACCGGCGCGGCCGGGCGATCGTGAAGAAACTCCGCGGTGAGATCGACCGCCACATGTTCGAGATCGCGCTCCAGGCCGCGATCGGCACGAAGGTGATCGCCCGGGAGACGATCTCGGCGATGCGGAAGAATGTCACGGCCAAGTGCTACGGCGGCGACATCTCCCGCAAGAAGAAGCTGTGGGCGAAGCAGAAGGAGGGCAAGAAGCGGATGAAGAGCATCGGCAGCGTCGACATCCCGCAGAAGGCCTTCATGGCGGTGCTCGACACCGGCGCCGAGCGGCAGTAGGACAGGCTTCAACCTGTCCTGAAAACCGACAGCCTGACGCCTGTCCTACGTGCTGTCCTGCGCCACGAACGCGTGCAGCAGGGCGGCGGCGAGGACTGCGAGGCATGCAGTCGTGCCAAACGCCCACGCCGGGCCGGCAGGCCCCTGCTGCCAGAGCCAGCCCGCGAGCAGTCCGGCCGGGAGGGCCATCATGCCCTGCACGAGGGCATACCAGCCGAAGGCGCCTCCCTGACGGCCGGCCGGGGCGAGGGCGGCGACGAGAGCCCGTTCGGCGGGCTCCGCGAGTCCGTAGGCCAGCCCGATCACGAGGGTCATCGCGACGGCAGCGGGCAGCCCCGAACTCAGCGCGAGCCCGGCGTAGCCAAGGGCGAACACAAGCCAGCCCGCGGCGAGCGCCGCACGAGGGTGCACACGATCGACGAGCCTGCCGGCCCGGGTCGCCGCCCCGCTCTTCACGAGGCTCGCGGCCAGCCAGAGGATCGGGATGAGCGCCGGGGCCAGCCCGAGGTCGCCAGCCCGCATCAGCAGAAACTGCTCGCTCGAAGCGCCGAGCGACCATACCGCGACGCTTCCCAGGAGCGGCCACTGCCTGGGAGCGAGCTTGCCGAGGCGCACCGCCGAGGCCCCATCCGGCGCGGCCCGGGCAGGATCGCGCACGACCCTCCAGATCACCGCCAGCGTCACGAGCCCGGGCAGGAGCGTAAGCAGGAACAGGCTCCGCTCCCGCCCTGGAAATGCGAGCAGAAAGAGCATCGCCACCAGCGGCCCGAGCGCCGCCCCCGCGTGATCGAGCGCACGGATGTGGCCGAACGCGCGGCCACGGCTCTCCGCCGGCACGAAGTCGGCCACGAGCGCGTCACGCGGGGCCGTGCGCACACCCTTCCCGAACCGGTCGGCGGCCCGCACGACGAGCGCTCCGACGGGCGTCGTCACCAGTCCCATCAGCGGTCGAACGATGGCCGACAGGCCGTAGCCGAGCAGGATCAGCGGCCGCCTGCCGATGCGATCGGAGAGGACGCCCGCGGGCAGCCGCACGACCGCGGCGACGAAGTTCGCGATCCCGTCGAGCAGCCCGACGCTCAGCGCCGTTCCGCCGAGCTCACGGAGCACGAATGCGGGCAGAAGCGGATAGATCGCCTCGCTCGAGAGGTCGGTGAGGAAGCTCGTCCAGCCGAGGCCGCGGACCGTGGCGGGCAGCGGCCGGTCGGCGGAGGAGGAAGGTTTGTGCATGGCGGCGTATCGCCACGTTATAGTCCTGCGTCACGTCGTGCCGCACGCATTCACTCGAAAGGAATCACGATGCTCCAGACGATGATTCGCCGCCGCAGCTTTCTCGCCGGCACTGCCGGGCTCGCGGCTGTCGGACTGCGGCCATGCGCGGTGTGGGGGGCCGAGCCTGAGTTCAACCTCGGCATCCAGCTCTACTCGCTCCGTGGCTATCCGG
>JBJSZP010000460.1:0-782 GCA_046090365.1 Planctomycetia bacterium | reverse complement strand
TGGGTGCAGGCCGCGGCCCTCGCGACCGCCGTCGGCACGGCCGCCTTCGCGTTCCTGGGCCCCGTGAAGTCGATCCTCCCGTGGGAGCCGTTCTCGCGGGCCCGCCTCGCCGAGCTGCGTCAGAGCGGCGCCACCGTGCTCGTCGACTTCTCGGCCGACTGGTGCATGACCTGCAAGCTGAACCTCGCGACGGCGATCGAGACCAACCGCGTGAAGGCGGCGATCGAGGCCAACCGCGTGGTCCCGCTGCTCGCCGACTGGACGGAGGAATCCCCCGAGATCAAGGCGATGCTGGAGACGCTCCAAAGCCGCTCGATCCCGGTGCTCGCCGTGTTCCCCGCCTCCGCCGCCGACGAGCCGCCGCGCGACCCGATCATCCTCCGCGACCTGATCACCGAATCCCAGGTGCTCGAAGCCCTCAAGCAGGCCGGCCCCTCCCGCCCCACGATCACCGACCTCCGCTCCGCCGCCCTGCCCTGACCGTGGGGCAAGCGTCCAGCTTGCCAGTCAACGCGCCCAATCCGGCTCGGGGTTGCCCCGTACCACCTCGCCGGACGCTCACTGCGGCCCTCCAGGCCTCCGCTCGCTCGACTCCGGCTGCGCTGCGCACGACCAATTCGCCTTCGGCGAATCGGTGCCCGGGCTGCGCTTGCCTGCATACGCCGGCTCAATGGTAGGGGCAACCCCTCGCCTCCCCTTTCCAGTTGAGGAGGCTCGGGGCTGCCCATGCCCTCGAGCGGGCTATGGGAGCGAGCGTAGCCATGGATGGCGAAGCGAAGCGG
>JBJSZP010000459.1:0-2693 GCA_046090365.1 Planctomycetia bacterium | reverse complement strand
ATCTCGCGGTCGGCCCGCAGGGCCTGCGTCTTGATGCCCTGCTTGCGGAGCCACTCGACGGCCTGCTCCGTGTTGCCGCCGCATTCCTGGAGCGCCTTCTTGCACTCCATCATCGGGAGGCCCGTTTTGTCGCGGAGGGCCATCACTGCGGCTGCTGTAATTTCGGCCATGATCAACACTCCTCAGAGAATGACGTTTTCGGATTTTGAATCGAGATCACTGACCAGATCCCGTCGCTTCCGCTCCGGGCTTCTTGGATCGGGCGTTTATTCCACGCGGCCCAAGGCTCCTCGAGCGTTCGCCGACCCCCTCGCCTACCCGCAGTGGTTTGCCGGGCCGATCCCACATCGTTTCGGGACGCTTCAGACTTTCGGGGGCTTCGGGACCGCGCGCTTGGCGGTGGAGCGGGGCTTCGGGCCGGGTTTGGCCGTGCCGTCGCCCGCGTCGGCGCCCTCGGCCGCCACCTGGGCTGCCGCGGCCACCTGCGACTTGCCTTCGAGGATCGCGTCGGCGAGCCGGGCGGCCACGAGCTCGATCGAGCGGATCGAGTCGTCGTTGCCGGGGATCGGCAGGTCGACGAGGTCGGGATCGCAGTCGGTGTCGATGAGCGCCACCGTCGTGATCCCCATCTTGCGGGCCTCGTTGACGGCGTTCTTCTCCTTCTTGGGATCGAACACGACGAGGCATTCGGGAAGCCGGGCGAGCGTGCGGATGCCGCCGAGGTTTCGCTCCATCTTGCGAAACTCGCGCCGCAGCGACGACTGCATCTTCTTGGAGTAGGCGCCGAATTCGTCCGACGGCATCAGCTTCTCGAGCTCCTCGAGCCGGGCGAGGCGGTTGCGGATCGTGCGGAAGTTGGTGAGCGTGCCGCCGAGCCAGCGGTCGCTGACGTAGGGCATGCCGCAGCGGCCGGCCTCGCGGGCAACGGCCTCGGCGCCCTGCCGCTTCGTGCCCACGAACAAAACGAGGCTCCCCGAGGCGGCCACCTGCTTGAGGTATTTGCGGGCCCGCAGCAGGCCGCGGATCGTCTCGCGGACGTCGATGATGTGGATGAGGTTCTTGCGGCCGTGGATATACGGCTTCATCTTCGGGTTCCACCGGCTGGCACGGTGGCCGAAGTGGACGCCAGCTTCGATGAGTTCTTGGGCCAGGACGTTCGACACGCTTCTCACACTCGCGGGGGGAAAGGGGACCGGGACCGACGGAGCACCGCAAACTATCGGCTTTTTGGAGCCCCTGTCAACGCACGACCGGCATCCCCGCTCCAGGCGTCAAACCCCGCCCGGGCCGAGGCTCTCGGGGCCCGCCGCAGGCCGCCATGTGGCTTGAATCGGCCTCTCGGCCCCAACTAGACTCGCCGATTCGCCGCCGTCGGCACGTTTCGGCCCGTTTTCCCCCGTCGAGCCCGCCATGCGCCACGTCCTCTCCGCCACCGTGCAAAACGTCCCGGGCGTGCTGGCGCACGTCTCGGGCATGCTCGCCTCCCGCGGCTACAACATCGACAGCCTCGCCGTCGGCGAGACCGAAGACCCCGGCTTCTCGCGGATGACGTTCGTGCTCCGCGGCGACGACCGCGTGCTCGACCAGGTGCGCCGCCAGCTCGAGAAGATCGTGACGGTGGTCCGCGTCGACGACATCAGCTCGCGCAACTACGTGGAGCGCGACCTCGCCCTCATCAAGGTGGCGGCCACGGCCGGCCCGACGCGCACGGAGGTGAAGGAGCTGGCCGAGATCTTCCGCGGCCGCGTCGTCGACGTGGCGGCCGACAGCGTGATCGTCGAGATCTCCGGCACCGAGAAGAAGATCGAGGGCTTCGTGGAATTGATGCGGCCGATCGGCATCCTGGAGCTCGTGCGCACCGGCCGGATCGCGATGGTCCGCGGCAGCGCCCCCACCCGCGAGCTCACCGAGGCCGCCGACGGGGCCCGCCCGGCCGACTCCGCCTCCGCCCGCGAATCCCTCGCCTGAATCAATCCCTTCCCGCCCTTCCCCCACCCCGCCCTTTCCCCTTGGAGCAACTCGTGGCAGCGACGATTTACTACGACTCGGATGCGGATCTCAAGGCCCTCGCAGGCAAGACCATCGCCATCATCGGCTACGGCTCCCAGGGGCACGCGCAGGCCCAGAACCTGCGCGACAGCGGGCTGAAGGTCGTGGTCGCGCAGCGTCCCGGTGGCCCGAACTACGACCTCGCCAAGCAGCACGGCTTCGAGCCCATGAGCGTCGAGGAGGCGGTGAAGCAGGCCGACGTGGTCAACATCCTCCTGCCCGACGAACTCCAGGGCGACGTCTACAAGGCGTCGATCAAGCCAAACCTCAAGAAGGGCGCCGTGCTGATGGCCAGCCACGGCTTCAACTTCCACTTCGGCCAAGTGGAGCCGCCGCCCGGCCACGACATCCTGCTCGTGGCCCCGAAGGGCCCCGGCCACCTCGTGCGCAGCGAATACGTGAAGGGGGGCGGCGTGCCCTGCCTGATCGCGCTGGGGCCAGGTGCGAGTCCGGAGACGAAGAAGATCGGACTGGCCTACGCCAAGGGAATCGGTGGAACACGAGGCGGCGTGATCGAGACCACGATCGCGGAGGAGACGGAGACGGACCTGTTCGGCGAGCAGGCCGTGCTCTGCGGCGGCGTTTCGGAGCTGATCAAGGCCGGCTTCGATACGCTCGTCGAGGCGGGCTACCAGCCGGAGATG
>JBJSZP010000458.1:0-1664 GCA_046090365.1 Planctomycetia bacterium | reverse complement strand
CCGCGGCCCCTTCCGCTCGATCCACGACTACCGCGACGAGATCCGCGGCCTCGTGAAGCAGGGGCTCGTGGACATCATGCTCATGAGCGCGAGCACGAACGAAATCCTCGCGATCGAGGAAAACATCTTCGCCGCCAGCGCCGTCACGCCCGCTGTACGGATGAACGACACGACCGATATCTGGCTCGCCTCCGGCTCGGGCAGCTACACGAAGCAGCCCGCCCTCCCCTTCTCCAGCGCCTCGATCGCCCAGGCCCGCACCGGCCGCGTCGACGCGCTCCAGGCGGAGCCGGGCCGCGGCGCGAACCTCGGCCTGTTTTCTCTCACGCTCAACGACGACGCCCCGCTCGACCGGGCGATGATCGAGGCCTACAAGGCATTTCGCATCGAGGCCGAGCGGGCCGGCTTCCGCCACTTCCTCGAGGTGTTCTTTCCCAACGCGCTCGACCGCGTGCCCGGCAGGCCGGCGGCCGACAAGCCGCAGGACGTGGCCCGGTTTCTGGCCGATCATGTCGCCCGCCTCCTCGCCGGCGTGCCACGGGCCGGCCGCCCGATCTTCCTCAAGATTCCCTTCCTTGGCCCCGAGGTCACCGAGCAGCTCGCCGCCTATGACCGCTCCGTGGTCGTAGGCATTCTCGGCGGCGGTGCGGGCACGACGCACGACGCGTTCGGCCTCGTGGCCGACGCGAAGCGGCATGGGGCCCGCGTGGCCCTGTTTGGCCGCAAGATCAACGCCGCGGAAAACCAGCTCGCGTTCGTGAAGATCCTCCGAGCCGTGGCCGACGGCGACCTCGGCGCCGAGGAGGGCGTGAAGGCCTATCACGGCGAACTGCAGAAGCTCGGCCTGGCGCCGCACCGGCCGCTCGAGGCGGATCTGGCCCGTGCCTCGACGGCAAGCGCGTACGGCGGGTGAAAAGGGGACGCCGCTCTTTTTTTCCCGCGGAAAAAGAGCTGCGTCCCCTTCACGCCTCGACCGAGCGCATGTAGTCGATGCTCTCCTTCACCAGCCGCTCCACGCCCGGAGAGTAGTCGAACACCTCCACGCTCACCCAGCCGCCGTAGCCCACGCCCGCGAGCGCCGCCAAGATCGGCGCGAAGTCGACGGCGCCGAAGCCCGGGCCCTGGAGGTTGGCATCGTTGGCATGGAAGTGGGCCAGGTGTTGTGCGTGCGCCGTGATGATCTCCGGGATCGAATCGGCTTCGCTCGACATGGCCTTCACGTCGAGCAGGAGCCGCACGTGGGGTGAGCCGATCCGCTCGATCAGCTTGCAGGTGTCGGCCGCCGTGTTCAGCACGTCGGTCTCCGCCGGCGAGAGCGGCTCGAGGGCCACCACCGTGTCGGTCGCCTCGAGCGTGGGCACGAGGCGGCCGAATACCTCCGCGAGGCGGTCGATCGCCTGCGCGGGCGTCGTGCCCGGCAGCAGGCTGCGCTGCTGCGGCGAGCCGAACACCATCACGCGGCCGCCCAGGTCGCGGCACAGGTGCGCGAGCGCCTCGAGATATGCGACGGTGCGGTGGCGCACGTCGGCGTCGGGATGCGTGACGTGAAACCCCTCGGTCTTGGCGAGGAGCCAGTGGAGGCCGACGCATTCGAGCCCCGCCCGGGCGATCGTGCGGCCGACCTGTTCACGCTGCGCGGCCGAGACGTCGGTCGCGAGCCGGGC
>JBJSZP010000457.1:0-877 GCA_046090365.1 Planctomycetia bacterium | reverse complement strand
GTGCGGCGGTCGTCGTAGGTGTCGTAGGCGTAGCCGATGTTGAACGGCGGATCGGCGAACGCGAGGCTCACCGTGCCGGTCGGCACGCGGGCGAGCAGGTCGAGGCAGTCCCCCTGGTGGACGCGGTCGAGGGCGAGCGGCCGAGAGATTCCAGTGGGGGCCATGGGTGAACTCCCTTTCTTTTCGAACACCGCACGATCCGTCATGCTGACCCCGTCGCTTCCGCTCCGGGCTTGCTTGGCCAGGCCCCGATCAATGTAGCGGCTACAATCCTGCGCATGAAACACTCTGCCAAAAAGCGCGGGGCCGCGGCTCCCGCGACCGCCCCCTCCTCCTTGGCCCCAGCACCCGACCTCGCAGCCGCCCGGAGGCTCGTGCTCGAACTGATGGCGATCCGCGGCGGCTCTGGCGATGAGAAGGCCGTGGCCGAGCGGATCGTGAAGCACCTCCGCGCCGCCGGCTGCCCCGCGGAGGCGATCACGTTCGACGCGGCGCACACGAAGACGCCCCTCCCTGGCAATGTCGGCAACTTGATCGTGAAGCTGCCCGGCACGCTGCCCGGCCCGCGCCGGCTCCTTATGGCCCACATGGACACGGTGCCCGTGTGCCTCGGCTCGAAGCCCGTCGTCGCCGGCCGGTTCGTGAAGAGCGGCAACCCCGCGTCTGGTCTCGGCGCCGACGACCGCTCCGGCTGCGCCGTCGTGCTCGCGACCGCCCTCGAGATCCTGCGGCGCAAGCTGCCCCACCCGCCGCTCACGTTCCTGTTCGCGATCCAGGAGGAGGTGGGGCTCTACGGGGCGCGGTTCGTGAAGGCGGCCGACCTCGGCCGGCCGAAGCTGGCCTTCAACTTCGACGGCGGGGCCGTCGAGAAGATCAC